>JAJZWW010000379.1 GCA_021846485.1 Actinomycetes bacterium | reverse complement strand
CGTACCACGCGCCGGCGCTCAGCGGACCGGCTTCGGCTCCCGCCACCCCGGTGGTGGCGATCACCCCGACCAGGACCGGGTGCCAGCTGCTGACCGCCGGTGGGGCGACCTACGAGTTGTCGGCGCCGGCCGGCACCGGCGGAGTTTCGGGGTCGGGGACCGGTTCGGGTTCCTGACGTGGCAGCGCAGCGGACACGCCAGGGCCGCGGGGTTTTGGTTCCTCACTCCCAATAGGTGTCGGTCGCAGCCCGCGGGAGGCGCTGAGCCGGGGGTCAACCCGGCCTTGCGCTGTCGGCTCGGGGCTGGGGCGGTCCCAGCGGCCGCCCTGCCGCCGCCCGGGCGAAGGGTGAGTGGAAAGGGTACGAAATTGACCACTTGTTGCTCACAGTTCGCCCGCGCGGGGTCTGTCGACCTGTCGGCCCGGCTCCCGGGTGGGTAGCGCTCCCGAGGTCGGCACCGGACTCCTGCGGACCCCGGCGGACCCGATTGTCGCCCTCCGGCGACCCGGCCGGCGCCGGGCCTGCGCAGCCAGTTCCCTGGCGAGACGGGGGGGTGGTGGAGCCCCTCCGTAAGCGCACTGCTCGGCGGCCGACGCCAGCCGGGCGCGGGGTCCTGGAGCCGGCAGCTCACCGCCCAGGTGGTCCAGTTCCGAGGCGTACTCGGTGAGCGTCTCCGCCGGCTGGCGCGGCCGGCCGACGCTCCGGCCCGCTCGCTCGAGATGCCGGGCGACTTTCCCCGCCCAGGTTCTCGGTCTCCGGCGCCACCGCTGCAGCGCCACCACGCCGACACCCGCCACGAGGGCGGCGCCGACCGCTCCGGGCAGGGCGGGGCGCGGGACGGCTCCGAGGGCCCGGCCGAGCTCGGTGAGCGTCGCGGCGCCCGGGCTCGGGTTGGCGAGGGGCACCGAGGCGGTCGGGTCGAAGCTCTGCCACCCGTAGCGGGGGAACCACACCTGCACCCACGCGTGGGCGTCGTTGGCGCGCACCGTGTACAGCCCGGTGACCGGGTCGTAGGAGCCGGGGACGTAGCCGACCGCCTCACGGGCCGGGATCCCCATGCTGCGCAGCATCACCGCCAGCGACGTGGATATCTGTTCGCAGTAGCCGACGCGGTTGCCGAAGAGGAATTCGTCGACGGTGTCGGCCCCGGGAGGCAGCGGGGGGATCGCCGTCGAGTAGCGGGTGTGCTCGCCGAGCCAGCCGATCAGGGCCTCGACCTCGGCGTAGGTCGAGCCCTGCCCAGCGGTGACCGACCTGGCCAGGGCCGCGGCCCGACGGTAGGGGCGGGGCAGCTGGGTGTAGCGCCGGAGGGCGGCGGGAGCGAGCCTCGCGCCGCCGGCGTCGTGGAGCAGCGCCGCCGGGCTGGGTTCGACCAGCCGGGACTCGACGGTGTAGACCGCCCCGCGACCGATCCCGATGGGAGAGACGACCGTCCCGTCGCTACCGGTGAACAGCGTGGCGGAGGGGAACCACACTTCGGCCGCGCTCCCGGCGTGGAACACCAGGTCGGCCGAGGGGGCCACGATCGAGAAC
Source organism: Actinomycetes bacterium (assembly GCA_021846485.1). GTDB lineage: Bacteria > Actinomycetota > Acidimicrobiia > Acidimicrobiales > Palsa-688 > JAKAQB01. Next base: position 2,282 of record JAJZWW010000379.1, on the reverse strand, counting down.
GTCTGGAGGTCCGGCCTCCCGCCGGGCGGGTTCCCGGCGGGGACCGGCAGGGCGAACGGCGACCCCCCGCCGACGAGCGTGTGGGCCGGCTCGGTCTGCGACCAGCTCCTCCCGTTCCAATGGTCGAAGGTCTCGCCCACCCAGTACGACGGGCGCTGCGTCCGGACGCGCATGACCACCCGGTGACCGAGCCGTCCCCGGATGGCGGTGTCGAGGTCCCCGGCGAAGCCGAGGTACCCACCCACCCGGGTCGGTCCTGTGCTGCTCCCCGGCTTGGACAGCTCCGCCGGTTGGCCGGCGTCGCCCGCGAGACCGCCGGCCACGGGAACCGCGACGGGGCCACCGGCAGCGGAATGGTCCAAGATGTCGAGCCTCGCCGAGACCGCCGGCGTGGGCAGCACCAAGAAGGCCGCCGCCGCCGCCAGCACCACCGCCGAGACGGCGACGAGCGTTGCCCGCGGGGACGTTCGTCCACCGCCGCTCGCCGAGCGCCAGCGCTCGCCGAGGGTCCACAGACCCGCGCCGACCCACGCGAGCATGGCGAGCCCGAAGCGGAGGTCGATCGCCTGTGTGGCGCTCACCGCCATCAGCCCCGCGGACGCCACCAGGGCGAAGACGAGGTCGGTGGCCGCGGGGACGTGGAAGGAGTGGACCACCAAGATGGCCGCGAACAGCCCCGTCAGGGCGACTTCGACCGCGACGATGTCGGTGAGCGGTCCGGAGTCGACCCGGATGCCGAACCAGGCCATCGCGCCGAGAGCGCCGGCGGCCACGACGACCTTGACCCAACCGGGCGGGCTCTTCCTCGTCGCCCAGGAGAAGGTCATGCCCGCGGCGAAGAGCGCGCAGGCCCCGAGACCCTCGGGCCACGTCAGGCTCCCGAGCGAGGCGCTGGTTGCGAACGAGACCAGCACTGCCGCGCCGCAAGCCACCCTGAGGCGGACGGACTCCTCCGGAGGCCGGGGCGCGTTGGCCCGCCGGATCGCCTCGATGATCCCGGGGGTGCGTCGCGCTGGTCGTCCCGGGGGGCTCACCGGTCGCGCCGGATCGCCGGGGATCTCACCGCCAGTTCCCCTCACCTCACCAGCTGGCGCTCAGCCACTGGCCGGGCGGCGTTCACTGCACGGGGAACTGCAGCGGACGCCGGGCTCCTTGCAAGCCTCGGGACCGTAGTCGCCGGCCGGTCCGGTGGCCGCGGCCAGGCGGCGTCGCGCGCCACGCCGGTCGGTGACCGCGGCGGTGAACGTCCCGGCCGCCTCGGTGGTGGTGAGCAGCACCGGACCGCCCCGGTCGAGGACCGATACGACGGTGGCCAGGGCACGCCCGGCGAGGGCTTCTGCGGCGTCGGGGTCGTCGGGCAGCGAGACGACCATCTCGGGCGGCTCGGGGGGAACGGTCTCGTGCTGGCGCACGAGCAGCTCGCCGGCGTGAGCGGTCGCCCCCCAGTGGACCTGCTGGCGGCGGTCGCCGGGTCGGTAGGGTCGGACCCCCCGAAGATCGCCCGCCTCGGCCGGGCCTGCAGCTCGGCGGTCTCCCACTCCGAGCGGCGGCTCGGCGTGCTGGTCCGGTCCCGCCGCTCCCCAGCCGGTGACCGCGAAGGGCACGCCGCGGCAGGGTGCGACGAAGAGCGGGGTGGGCAGGGCGACGAGCAGCTCCCGGGTCCACCACTGCACCCCGAACGGCGCCGCCGTGGCGACCTGCAGCACCACCCGGTCGAAGACCCCCCTGCGCGGGGGCAGGAGGGTGACGGGGTCGGTGTCGTTGCGTCCCTTCGGGCCCGGCCCGACGAGCGCCTCCGGGCCGGGAGGGTCGAGGGGACGTACCCGAAGCCTGGTCGAGGCGGTCACCCGGAGCTCGACGGGGAGGCTGCTCGTGGCGTCCGACGGGGCGGACTCCAGGCGCAGCGAGGCGCGGGAGGCCACCACCGCCGGGCCGAGCACGCCCACGAGGAGGGTGGCGAGCACCACGTCGCCGAGCACCTGCACCCACCCGGCCCCGCTGTTGTGGACGACCAGCCAGCCGACGCCGAGCACCGCCGGTGAGCCGACCAGCAGGGCGCGGGGCCGACCAGGGCGCAGCCGCCTCCCGCGGGCCACCGCCGGGGTCACGGTCGGGGGGCCGGGAGCTGGTCGACCAGCACCTGGAGCACCGCGGTTCCCGCTGAGAGGGACCCGTCGCCGTCGTCGCAGACCAGGCGGTGGGCGAGGCAGGCGGCGGCGACCGACTTCACGTCGCCGGGGGTCACGTAGGTGCGACCGGCGACGACTGCGTGGGCCTGCGCC
>JAJZWW010000378.1 GCA_021846485.1 Actinomycetes bacterium | reverse complement strand
GCACCACTTCGCGACCGCATAGCGGCAGCACGAAGGCACCGGAGGTGGTCCGACCGCCCGCTCCGGGGCTGCTCAGCCCGCTACTCGGGGATGTAGGTCTGATGGGGGGCTCTGGGGGGCGGCAAGCGCGCCCCAGCTTCGCCTACCGGGTTCGGCAGGCGAAGCTGGCGGCAACGCTGGCGCCGGCGGCCTCAGGTCGCCGGGCTGGTCCTGGCAGCTTCAGGCCTTGGTGGCGTGGACGTCGCCCTGCATGTAGCCACTGGTGGCCATGGAGAACGGGTCGCAGGGCGTGGCGCAGAACCACTGGTAGTAGCCGGCCTTGGGAGCGGTGAAGGTGAAGGTGGTCTTCGACGGCTGGCTGGCGCTGACATGGGGGGTGAACCAGACGTTGAGGCCGAGGCCGGGGGCGGCGAAGGTGTGCCAGGCGGTGTCGTAGTTGTAGACCGTGACGGTGATCTTCTTTCCGGCCGGAACGGTGAAGAAGGCGGGGGAGAAGTCGTCCACGACCTGCCCGTTGGGGCCGTAGGTGCCGCCGAGGGGTCCGGAGTCGATCTTCAAGGTGATGGCCGTCGCCGGCGCCGTTTCGACCATCGGGGGCAGGGCCGCCGCCGTCGTATGGGCCGAGGCGGGGATCACCGGGGCGGCCGGCTTGGCCGGCGGGGTGGTGCTGTAGTCCGAGCCGGCGGGGACGAGCTCCCAGCTGCTGGTGCTCTGGCCGCCCATGCTCGACACGGCCGCCCATGCCCCGAGGCCTCCCAGCACCACGACCAGAGCCACGATGAAGACGATCGACAGCGGGAACGGCTCGGTCCGGGTGTGGGTCGGCTTGGGTTGACGAGGCTGGGGGGGAGCCGCCGTCGGGGCCGGGATGCGGAGCTCGGCCTGATGGGATCGGGGTTCGTCTCCCTCGCCGCCGGAGGGGACCGTCCCGATGGGGGGATCGAGAAGCGTTGTCATGCTCCTAGCGTCTGCCGATCCGGGCCCGCTGCCATCGGCCGACCTACCAGAGCTCGGGTGCAAAACGCGTACGCGTACGCGTCGCGTCGTGGAACGCCGACGCCGGGCCGGTCGCTGACGGCGGCCGGCGCTGGGCGGTCTTTGGTCGGCGTGGCCCGCTTCGACGTTCGGCAGGGAGCCGACGCTGGCAGCGCCGGCGTCGCGAGGTCAGACTGAGGGCGATGGTCGAGGCGTCCGGAGGCGACCGGGGGACGGACGCGGTGCGCCGCGGGCACCGAGGGGTCGGCGGAGCAGAAGCCGACCGTCCGCGGCAGACGGCCGGTGCCGATCGGGAGAGCGGTGGCTGCGCGCCCACGCTCGGCTGACGGGACTGGCGCCGTGCGCCGGGCGCTGCACCCGCCGCTGCGCGACCGACGGTTCTGGCTGGTGCAGGCCATGGTCGCCGTGCTGGCTGGGCTGCACCTGTTCGCCGACCTTCACAGCTCGGGGGTAAGCGGTGCGTTCCCCGGCGGCATCCCCGTCGCCTTGCTGATCGTGCCGGTCGGCTACGCCGCCTTGCGCTACGGCCTGACCGGCTCGGCCGCCACCGGGATCTGGGCCACGCTGCTTTGGCTGCCGGATCTGTTGCTTCCCGTCGACCGGGGTCACGCTCCCTCCGACCTCGTCAACCTGGTCCTGGTCGACGTCGTCGCCTTCGTCTTCGGCCAGCACATCGAGTCCGAGCGTCTGGCCCATGCCCGCGTGCAGCAGGCGACCGCTGAGCGCCTCAACGCCGAGGCCGGCTACCGGCAGCTGTTCGAGACCAACCGGGCGCCGACGCTGGTCCTCGACGCCGACGGTGACATCAGCGGTGCCAACCCGGCGGCGCGGTCGCTGTTCGGTGCCGAGATCCTCGGTGCCTCGGCGGCGAGCCTGCTCGGCGTCAAGCGCCCGCTCCAGACCCTGTCGGACCAGGTCGTCACCCTCGGCGACGGGCGCGACTACCGGGTCGGGATGGTGGCGCTGCCCCCAGACAGCGCCAGCCATCAGCTCATCCTCGAAGACGTCACCGAAGAGCGAAGCGCCCGCCGGCGGGCCACACGGTACGCGGCCCTGGTGGTGGCCGCCGAGGAGGACCAACGTCGGCGGCTGGCACGCGAGCTGCACGACGAGCCGCTGCAGCTGTTCCTGCACCTGGCCCGCCGTCTGGAGCAGCTCGAAGCGTCCACGGGCGCTCCGGGGCTGAGCGAGGCCAGGATCCAGGCGCTGCAAGCTGCGGTACGTCTGCGGAGCCTGGCTCACGACCTGCGGCCGCCCGCGCTGGATCAGCTCGGCCTGGTGGCGGCGCTGTCGAGCCTGCTGGCCGAGCTCGAGGACGAGACAGGCCTCCGCACGGACCTGGAGATCATCGGCGAGGCGGCTCGGCTCTCCCCGGAGATGGAGCTGGGGGCCTTTCGGATCGTCCAGGAGGCGCTGCGCAACACCGTCCGGCACGCCCAGGCGCACCAGGTCCAGGTGAGCGTGACCTTCGAGCCCGACCGCCTGCTGCTGGTCGTCTCCGACGACGGCCGCGGCTTCGTGCGCGAAGAAGGCGCCGAGCTGGCCGCCGGACACCTGGGGCTGTTGGGCATGGCGGAGCGGGCGAACCTGCTGGGCGGGCACCTGCAGGTGCGGAGCGCGCCCGGCACCGGCACCTGCATCAGCGCCGTCTTGTCCTGGGCCCCCCAGGAGACCGACGCGCCGAGCCTGCAGGGCTGACCACAGGCGCCTGGCCACGGCAGGGGTGGGCCCGCCCGCGGCCACCGCGCTGAGGAGCCATCTGGATGCGGTCGGTGCGCCCCGGGGGATTCGAACCCCCAACCTGCGGATTAAGAGTCCGTTGCTCTGCCGTTGAGCTAGAGGCGCGTGAGCCAGTCTAGGACATGTGGTCGAGGGCCTTGGAACGGATGAGGCCCGCCTGGCGCGCACGCCGATCGGGTGACCGAGGGGACTCGAACCCCCGACCTCCAGGGCCACAACCTGGCGCTCTAACCAACTGAGCTACGGCCACCGTGAAGGCTCAAGCATGGCACACGGCGACAGGGGTCCTGGCACTGGGTCCGTGGCGGGCGAGGCCGGAGCCCGGAGAGGTGCGGGCGGTGGGGAGTAACCTGGCGGAGGCCGGGCCTCGTGGCCGGTCCGAGTGCGCCTCCGTAGCTCAACTGGATAGAGCGGGTGGCTTCTACCCACCAGGTTGCGGGTTCGACTCCTGCCGGGGGCACCAGGTCAGAGGGGGTTGCCTGCAGGACCCGGTTGGCGTGCGGCTGCTTCAGCTGGCCCGCCGCCAACGCTCGGCGAGGGTGGGCACCGGTCGTGTGAGCAGGTCGACGACCGGCTGCTCGCCGAGGCGCCGTTCGTCGAAGGAGCGGTCGAGCTCCATCACGGCGTGAGCGAGGGCGGCGTACCGGTTGCGGTACTGGCGCAGCAGTTGCGCTGCCACCTGGGCCGGGAGCGTCGGGTGCAGCCGGACGTGCAGCAGGGTCATCCCGACGACCTGACCGTCGGCGACCTCCGGCACCAAGACCGCGGCCGGCTCTTCGCCGGCGCTGCAGGTCACCAGCACCTCGCGCTCGTCGGCCACCCAGTGCTTGGTACCACGCAGGCGCGGGCTGGTTGTCGTCGGTGACACCGTCTGGCACGCCATGTTGCTCGTCTCGGACACGTCGATGGTGGGCGGCCTTCCGGGGAGCCACTCGATGCGGTAGCGCGCGGACCCGAACGTCTCGGCGACCGCGTCGTCGAGCGCCCGCAGCGTGCGCAGGGAGCGGGACCCGATGCGGTCCGGTGAGGCGCCGGCGGCCAGGACGGCCTGGACCAAGGGCGAGCTGAGCAGGTCGTCCTGGCTG
>JAJZWW010000377.1 GCA_021846485.1 Actinomycetes bacterium | reverse complement strand
GTCGCCAGCCCCCGGGCCCGCCTGCTCGAGGCCCTCACCGAAGGTCTCCTGCCGGCGGCGCCCACCCCTCGGGACGTGCTCCTGGAGGTACTGGTGGCACCGCCGGGCGAGCTCCCCGCGGGGAGCCGCCCCCCGGGGCCCGGGGGGCGATCTGGACGGCTGCTGTGGGGGCGTGACGGCCTCTCCGTCACCGAGCTCGCCGGGGAGGGACTGTCGATCGACGCCCGGGGCTGGAGGTCGGTGTGGTGGCCCCGCATGGGATGGGCGGCGATCGAAGCCGACGACGCGGAGGCCGGCCGCTGGATGCTCCACGCCGGACTGGGCGAGATGCTCGGGTGCGGGGGGGTGACCACGCTGCACGCAGCCGGACTTGCCGTCGGCCGCGCGGCGGCGTTGCTGCTCGGCCCGGGTGGGGTCGGCAAGTCGACCCTCACGGTCACCGCGGCGAGGGCGGGCATCGACGTCCTCGCCGACGACATCGTCGCTGTCGGAGCCGACCGCGGGGTCGCGTGGGCCACGGGCCTCAGCTCCACCGCCCACCTGGGTGCGCACGGGCTGGAGCTGGCCGGTGCCAGGCCGGTCGGCAGCCCACACGACGGGCCGCTCAAGCAGGCGGTCGCCCTCGGCGACGACCCTGCCAGCGGGATGCTGAGGCGCGACAGGCTCCCGGTCAGGCTGGTCGCCGTACTGGATCGTGACGGCGACAGCGCCACGAGCTTCGACGACGTGGAGATCGAGCGGGTACTGGAACGCCTCAACTACGGCATGCAAGTCACCCCGTCGTGGAACCTCCAGGCCCGGCTCGACGCGATGACCGCGATGCTCGCCGGCGCCCGCCTGGTGCGCATCCGCCTGGGTCGGTCGCCGCTCGAGGCGGCCCGGCTGGTGGCCGCGCTCCTCGACGAGCTGCAGGAACCACCCCCGGCCCCCCCGACAGCGGTGGCCGTGCCAGCCGGAGGGTGCCGCCTGGCGAGCGCCCGGCTGGGAGACCGCCTCTTGGTCCTCGACCCCGGGGGAGCGGGCCTGGTGGCCCTGGGAGGGGCGGCGATCGACCTGTGGCCGCTGCTCGCCGCCGGAGCAGGTGACGACGAGCTGGCGTCGCGGCTCGTCGAGGTCTACGGCCTGGACCCCGTCGACGCGTCGAGTGCCGTCAGGGACTGGCTGGACCACCTCGGCGCCGCCGGTCTCTCACCGCTCGGCCCTACCGGGCGAGGAGCGCCTCGGCGATCTGCACGGCGTTGAGCGCGGCGCCCTTGCGCAGGTTGTCGCCGACCACGAACAGGGCCAGGCCACGCCCGCCGGGGACGCCCTCGTCGGCCCGGACCCGGCCGACGAGGCTCGGGTCGGTGCCGGCGGCGGCGAGGGGGGTGGGCACGTCGACCAGCCGCACGCCGGGGGCCGCGGCGAGCAGCTCCCGGGCGGCCGGGGGCGACAGGGCGCGGTCGAGCTCGACGTTGAGCGACTGGGAGTGGCCGGTGTAGACCGGGACCCGCACGCAGGTGACGGACACCGCCAGATCCGGGACCCCGAGGATCTTGCGGCTCTCGTCGCGGAACTTGTGCTCCTCGGAGGTCTCGTCGTCGACGAACCCGCCTGCGTGGGGGACGACGTTGAACGCGATCGGCTCGGGGAACACCGCGGCCGGGGGGAAGGGCACCGCGGCGCCGTCGAAGGTGAGCGCCGGCGCTTTCTCCCCCACTGCCCGGACCTGCTCGTCGAGCTCGGCGACCCCCGCCCGGCCCGCCCCGGACACCGCCTGGTAGGTCGACACGACCAGGCGGCGGAGCCCGGCAGCCCGGTGCAGGGCGGCCAGGGGTGGCATGCACACCATGGTCGTGCAGTTGGGGTTGCCGACGATCCCCTTGGGGACCCGGGCCAGCTCGGCGGCGTTGACCTCGGGCACGACCAGGGGGACCTCGGGGTCCATCCGCCACGCAGAGGAGTTGTCGATCACCGTCGCCCCGGCAGCCGCCACCACCGGCGCCCATTCCCGCGACGCCGACGCCCCCATGCTGAACAGCGCCAGGTCCACCCCCCGGTGGTCGGCGGCGACGACGTCTTCCACCGTGATCCCGTCCACGAGCGCGCCGGCGCTGCGCGCCGAGGCAAACAGGCGCAGCCGGTCGTAGGGGAAGCCCCGCTCGGCGAGGATCGCCCGCATGACCCCGCCGACCTGGCCGGTGGCGCCGTAGATCCCGACGGTGACGCCCATCAGGCCGCTCTCTCGAGCTCGAAGGCCCGGTGCAGGCACTGGACGGCGCGCTCCACGACCTCCGCCCGGACCACGCAGGTGAGCCGGATCGAGGAGGTCGAGATCATCTCGATGTTGATCCCCTCGGCGGCGAGCGTCTCGAACATCATGGCCGTCACCCCCGGCTCGGTCTTCATGCCGGCGCCGACGATCGACACGGTGGCGATGTCGGGATCGGCTATCGCGCCGGTCGCGCCGATGTCGCCCCGCAGCGACTCGACGACCGCCCAGGCGGCGTCGAGGTCGTCGTGGGGGACGGTGAAGGAGATGTCGGTGGTGCCGTCGAGCGAGACGTTCTGCTCGATCATGTCGACGTTGATCGACCGGACGGCCAGGGCCCGGAACAGCCGGGCGGCGATCCCCGGCCGGTCGGGGACGCCGGTCACGGTCAGCTTCGCCTGGGAGCTGTCCGAGACCACCGCGGACACGATCGCCTGCTCCATACCGGGGTCCTCCTCGTCGATCCAGGTGCCCGGCTCCCAGGTGAAGGCCGAGCGCACGTGCAGCGCCACCCCGTGGGTCCGGGCCAGCTCCACCGAGCGCATCGCCGGCTTGGGGCAGCCCGCGGCGCACATCTCCAGCATCTCCTCGAAGCTGACCCGCCGGAGACGGCGCGCCTCGGGCACCACCCGCGGGTCGGCGGTGAACACCCCCGGCACGTCGGTGTAGATCTCGCAGGCGTCGGCGTCGAGCGCGTGCGCGAGGGCGACCGCGGTGGTGTCGGTCCCACCCCGCCCGAGGAAGGTCACGTCCTTGTCGACCGACACGCCCTGCGCGCCGCCGACCACCGGCACCCGGCCCTCGTCGAGGGACTTGCGGACCCGGTCCGGGCGGACCTCCACGATCCTCGCCCGGGTGTGGTCGGTGTCGGTCAGGATCCCCGCCTGGCTGCCGGTGAAGCTGTCCGCCGGGACGCCCAGGTCGTGTAGGGCCATGCACAACAAGGCGGTGGCCTTGCGCTCGCCCGCGGTGATGAGCATGTCGAGCTCCCGGCCCGGCGGCACCCGGGAGACCTCGGAGGCGAGGCGGAGCAGCTCGTCGGTCTCCTTGCCCATCGCCGACACGGCGACGACCACCTGGTGACCCCGGCGCACGCTGCGGGCGATCGAGTCGGCGACGATCCGCATGCGCTCGGCGTCGGCGACCGAGGTGCCGCCGAACTTCTGGACCAGCAGGGACACGGGTACAGAGGCTACCAGCGGCCCCCGGGCGGCTGGTTCGGCCCCCGTGGGGGCCGCTAGCTTGGGCGGCCGTGCCCACCGACAAGCGTGCCCGCCACAAGGCCTACCGGCAGGCCAAGGCGGCCCAGCTGCGCCGGGCCCAGCAGCGCCGCCGGCGCCTGCGCCGGGGCGGGGTGGTGACCGCAGTGGTCGTCGCCGCGCTCGTCGTCGCCGCGCTCACGATCCACGGAGGCTCCAAGCGCTCCCACGTGGCGACCGGCTCGGGCAGCTCCACGACGACCACCGCGCCGTCGTCGACGACGACGGTCCCGGCCTCCGGCCACGCCGGCAGCGCGGCCGCGTCGAAACTGCCCGCCTCGGTGGCCGCAGCCCTGTACCCCCGCAACCCGCCGGC
>JAJZWW010000376.1 GCA_021846485.1 Actinomycetes bacterium | reverse complement strand
CAGCGGGCGCGCCGCCCCCGGCCCTCCCCGGTCCGCCCCGCTGGCTCCGCTGGAGCTTCCTGGCGACCACGGAGGCGGTCCACCGCCTCGGCCCCTGGCGCTACCGGGTCGCGGACCTCGCCGGGAGACGAGGGGCTCACCCTCGTCGAGGTGGTGGTCGCCCTCCTCCTGCTCGCCATCGTGCTGCTGCCCTTCAGCCAGGTGTTCACGAGCGTCACCTACGTCACCAACGACGCCCGGCTCCGCCAGGCGGCGGTCTTCGTCGCCGACACCTCCCTCGACGAGGCCCGGGCGGTCAGCCCCGCCGACCTGCTGGTCGACCGTGCTTCGGGGACGACCAGCCACTGCTCGGGCGTCTCGGAGGTGTTCCCGCCCGGCGACACTGCTCCGCTCACCCAGACGCTCTCGGCGGTGGCGGTCTACGAGTCCGCCGCTTCGCCGTGCAGCGGGCCGATCCCCTTCGCGCCGACGAAGACCTCCCTGGACGGCTACACCTTCTCGACCTACTGGTACGCCGGGATCTGCTTCCAGATGATCGCCAGCTGCGCGCCGACCACGACGGGCTCCTCCGGTACGGCCACCACCACGACGGTCCCGCCCACCACGACCACCACGACGGTCCCGCCCACCACGACCACCACTGCGGTACCGCCCACCACGACCACCACGACGGTACCGCCCACCACGACCACCACGACGGTACCGCCCACCACGACCACCACTGCGTCATCCCCCGGTTCGGGCGGGTCGGGACCGAAGCCCCCGAAGGGCAAGCACGACGCCCGCCTGCTCGGTCTGGTGACCGCCACCGGCGGGCAGGCCCCGCTCGTCGCGGTGATCGTCGACGTCACCTGGTCGGCCCCCGGGGTGTGCCCGAAGGGAACCTGCAGCTACATCACCTCGACGCTGTTCAGCGCCAAGGCGGAGCCGACCTTCGACGTCGGCCCGGGGAGCTAGGCGGTGAGCGACGGATCGCCGGCGCGGCGTGCCCCGGCCGGGCCGGCGAGGGCGCGGGCCGGCGAGGGCGGGTTCACCCTGATCGAGATGATGGTGGCCATGCTCATCTTGTCGGTGGTGCTGGTCGTGGCGCTCGAGTCGTTCACCAACGTCATCACCTCCCAGGTCCGCCAGAGCTCGGTCAGCAACTCCGAGTCGCAGCTGGCCCAGGCGTTCATCGCGCTCGACACCGAGGTCCGCTACTCCGAGGGGGTGGACGTTCCCGACTCCACCGGCGGCTCCTACTACGTCGAGTTCGAGTACTACACGCCGGCGAACGTCGCGGAGTGCGCCGAGCTGCAGTACGCGCCGGGGTCCGGGACCCTGAGCCAGCGCACCTGGGTGGATCCCGGTGGCTCGAGCACCCCCTCCCCCGGGGCCTGGGACGTCCTCGCCCGCGGGCTCACCACCGCAGGGCAGCCCTTCTCGCTGGTCACCGACGTGGCCGGCCAGACCGGGATCCCGACCCACATGCAGCAGCTCCAGGTGTCCCTGACGGCGAGCGCCGGCAAGGGGATCGGCCGGGAGAGCTCCCAGTCGACGGTGGTCTTCACCGCGGTGGACACCACCAGCCCCAAGCCGCCCGCCACCCCCGTCTGCGCAGGAGTGACCCCGTCATGACCCGCCCCCGCCGCCAGCCGCGCCCCCCCCGCCCCCTCCGACCCGACGGCGAGCGGGGGTCGATCCTGCTCGTCCTCGCGTTCATCGTCTTCAGCGGCCTGATCCTTTCGGTGGTGCTCCAGGGAGCGGTCTTCCAGCTCGACCTCGGCACCACCCTCGTGCAGCGGGACAACGCCCTGCAGGCGGCGACCGCAGGGGTCCAGGCAGTCCTGGCCGAGGTGCGGGGATCCACCAGCACCCCGTCGGGCACCCACGGGGTGGTCGGCAAGCTTCCGTGCGGGACCACCACCGGGACGGTCCCCGGAGGCCGCCCGCAGGGCAGCTACTCGGTGACCCTCGAGTACCAGCTGGACAGCACGACCGGCGGGGCGTCGGAGACCACCCGCTGCCTAGGTGACGGGGTGCCCGCCGACTACAACCTCTCCGACGTGGTCATCACCTCCGTCGGCACCGCCGGATCCGCCCGGCGGGCGGTGCAGTCGACCTACAACTTCCTCACCACCTACAAGCCGATACCCGGCGGCCAGATCCTGAGCTACGACAACCTCGACTGCCTGTACGCCGACATCCCGAGCACCAACCCCGGCACGGGCTCCTACGCCCTGGAAGTCACCACCAACTGCCCGACCACCGCCCCAGCCCAGGAGACCTTCTCCTACAACGCCAACTGGACCCTCCAGGTGATCGTCGGGGGGACCGCCTGGTGCGTGACCAACCCGTACCCGAGCGGTAACGTGCCCTCCGGTGGAGGGGGCGCCGCCGCCACCCTGGAGCCGTGTAGCGCCACCACCGGGGCGGCCCCGATCTACCAGGAGTGGGGCATCAACGACAGCGCCCCGCTCCAGGGCGTGACGAGCGGCGGAGGCGCAGGCAACACCTGCCTGACCAACCCGATCCCGTCGGGAACGAAGTCCAGTCCGGCGCAGCAGGTGACCGTCGAGGGCTGCAACGGCGGGTTCAGCCAGACCCAGACCTGGCAGATGGACGCCACCGTCGGCGCCGGCGACGCCGCCCCCTCGGCCGGCAACTTCTTCGGCCCGACCGACCAGCTGGTCAACTTCCAGCAGTTCGGCCGCTGCCTGGACGTCAACGGCCAGTCGGTCGCCAACAACAGCCTCATCGTCTACCCCTGCAAGCAGTTCCCCGACCCCAGCGTCCAGCCGATCTGGAACCAGCGCTGGTGCTGGCAGCCGCTCCCCCAGGCGGCCTCGCCATCCTCCCAGGCCAGTGCCGGGATCCTCTACACCCCCAACCCGACCAACGGGTCCTACAACAACACCGCCCAGCCGTGCGCACCGAACGGCTTCAGCTCCTCGTCCACCGACCAGTGGCCCGGCACGGGCAGCACCAACGTGGTCCCCGAGTGCGTCGTCCCGGAGGGCTACTCGCCGAACAACGGGGGGTCGACCTGGGTGGGGAAGCCGTTCGCCATGCCCTGCAACCTCTCGGACTGGCCGCCGACCTCCACAGCGGACCTCCAGAAGCTCGAGAGCGAGGACATGGTCTGGTTGCAGTGGGGGGCGTCGGCCCCTAGCAACCTGAGCTACTCCTACTCCGCCTATCCCGGCAACGACGCCGGGTACGCCAACGGCGACTACTCGGGGGACTGCCTCACCGCCGGGCCCCTCGGGACCGCCACCGGCGGCGACCAGTACTCGTTCGCCGCGATGACCGCCTGCGACGGGGCGTGGACCGAGAAGTGGAACACCCCGCCCTCCTACGGCGTCACCCCGGTGAGCGACACCCACGAGCCGGTCCTCTCCGGCGGCTGACCGGGCCGGTAGCCCGCCGGGCGCCCGTTGCACTTCACCGGAGCCGGTCAAGGCGCCGCCGCCGCCGCCCACCCGTGGAGGAGCAGCTCGCGCACCGCCGCGGCCGCCGGTCCGGGCTCGAGGGTCCCGCCGACCAGCGGACCGCGCAGCGCTCCGACCAGCCCGAGGAACAGGTCCGCGGCGGGCACGGAGCGCACCGAGGCGCGCAGCCGCCCGGCGACGACGCCCTCGTCGACGCACCGGGGTCTCCTGCCAGGCTCCCTCGGCCACGTCGGCCACCACCGCGGTGGAGCAGTTGCGAGCCCACCTGGACCGCTTCGCCAGCCCGGCCACCTCGTCGGCCCCGCGGGCGGGGCTCCTGACTGCTGCTCATCCCGCGCGCTCTGGTGAGCGGATGTGTGTGCTGGTCTGTCGGCGTGAACCTGTCGGAATGGGCTGAGC
>JAJZWW010000375.1 GCA_021846485.1 Actinomycetes bacterium | reverse complement strand
TAGCGACCTACTCGCTGGGCGCGGGCGTTGCGTTGGGCGCTGCGCCAGACCGAGAGGGGAAGGTCAGTGGGCATGGGCGGTCTCCTGGGTTGTGGGGGCGAGTTGGGCGGGGCCGGCTGAGAACACCTCGACGTCCTCGTGGACCACGAGGTGGGCCGGTTCGCCTCGGGTGCGGGCTTTATGGGCTTGGGTGCGCTGCCAGAACGAGGGGCGGGCGACGAGGTCGCCGTCGCGGATGGCGGCGTGCAGGGCGATGACGTGCTGGAGGTAGGTGAACCCGGCCGCCTCGGCGAGGGCGACGGTCAGGCCGGCCAGGTCGAGGGTGCGGCCCTTCCTGCGGGTGTTCTTGGTGACGACGGCCAGGAGCCCGCCGGGGCGCAGGACGGCGAAGCAGGCGGCGTAGATGTTGGCCATCGCCTGCTCGTAGGCGGCGCCGCGGGCGTGGCCGAGGTTGGCCTTGTCTCCCGAGTAGTTCCGTTCGGCCGCCGAGCACAGGTCGCGTCCGGCCCCCCAGTTGGCGACGTTGAGGTTCCCGACGTCACAGGCATACGGCGGTGAGGTGCAGACGAGATCGACCCGGCCGGCATCGGCGCCGAGCAGCTCGGCGAGCTTGGTGGCGTCGCCTTGGCGGACCTCGACCAGGTGGCGGTCCTTCGGACCAAGGACGTGGTCTGCGTTGATCCGTGCGAGGTCGGCCCAGCGGGCTTCGAGCTCGACGCCGATGCCACGGCGTCCGAGGAGGGCTGCTTCGACCAGGGTGGTCCCGGTGCCGGCGAGGGGGTCGACGACCAGCTGGCCGGGCCGGGAGTACTCGGCGACGATGCGGCTGGCGAGGTCGGGGAGCATCTTGCCCGGATGCGCGGCGCAGCCGGGGTGGTAGCGCCCGGCCCGCTGGTATTGGGCGGTGGTCTGGGCCGCCGGCCAGACGGCCAGGGGCACCGGGTCGCTGCGACGGTGAGTGGGGGTGCGGGGGGATGGGGTCGTGGCCATGGGCGGCCCACGGCCGGAGGCGTGCCAGCCCCCAAATAGGGGTCCGAGGCTCGTTTCCGGACACCGGTTTTTTTGCCGGATGTCCTTGAGGTGGCTGGCGAGGTGGAGGTAGCTCTTCGTGGGCGTTGCCCCAACGAGCGAAAGGACCAGGTCATGACCGCCACGACCTCCACCCCCACCCCTGCCGACGCCATCGGCACCGCCCTCTCGGCCCACCCGGGAGCGACCGCCGCCCTACTGGCCGAGGTGGCCGGCATCGGCCGGTCGACCGCGAACAAGGCCCTCGCCGCCCTGGAACAGGCCGGCACCGCCCGCCGCACTCCCGGCGGCCGGGAGGGTGGCCGGCGGCTGCCCGACCGCTGGCATCTCGCCAAGGCCGACACCCCGGACATCCCTTCCGCCGGAGGCGGCCACGATAAGGGGCACGCCGATGACAGCGCCGGGCCCGTCGAGGCGGCTGCCGGCCGGCTGGGGAAGGGCGCCTTGCGGGACCTGGTCCTGGCCTACCTGGCGGCCCACGCAGATGGCAGCTCGGACGGCGACGGCCCCGACGGCGACGGTCTCGGGCCGGCTGCCATCGCCAAGGGGCTCGGGGGCAAGTCCTCGGGCGCGGTCGGCAACGCGCTCCAGCGCCTCGAAGCAGAGGGCAAGGTGCGTCTGGTCCAGGCCTCCCCCCGCCGCTACCGCGCGGCGGGCAGCTGAACCGGCCGCCGCCGGGCGGCTACTGCACGGCTGAAGTAGCCCTACTGCACGGCTGAAGTAGCCGCCCCGGGGGTGGCACGCGACAGCCCTGGGAGGGGCCACCCAGAAAAATTCTCGGCGTCGCGCCGGGGTTCGCTCCCGGCGTGCGCTGCGTCGCTCCACGCCGCCGTGAAGTAGCACCCTCCTGCGACGACGCGGACGCTCCGGGCCGTCTCCGCCGCTCCTACTGCACGCGTGCAGTAGCCGCGAGGCAGGCGATCGGGCGCCTGGGTGAAGCAATCGTGCAGTAGCGCCTCGGGCGCGATGGCGGCTCCGAAGCGAGAGGAGCCGCCCCATGACCACCCCCACCCATGCGAGCCCGTTCGACACCTTGGAGGACGCGTTCGAGGCGCTGTGCGCCGAGCCCCGCCCACTCGCCTTGGAGGCAGGAGCGGTGGCCGGCCTGCCCCGCCGGCCGATCCCGCTCACCGAGCTGCGGGCCATCTTGTTGCACCCTTCGACGGGCTACCGGGTCCGCAACGCGGCCATCGCCGTCCTCTTGGAGCGGGCCCGCAGCGACGGCGGTCGGTGGACCGTCGGGCTGGCCGGGGTGTTGGTGTTCGGGTTGCGCCGGGCCACCTCGGCGCTGTGCGACGTCTGCCCGGAGAAGGCGGCCGACATCGAGGCCGAGACTCTGGTTGGGCTGTTGGAGGGGATCGCCAAGACCGACCCTCGCCGCAGCAGCCGCCTGGCCGCCCGGCTGATCTGGCTGGCCCGCGAGCGGGCCAAGGGGTTGGTGGCCAAGGAGCTGGCCCAGGTGGGCCGCCCCGGACGGCGCCCCGCCTCCGAGGTCCCTGCCCGCCCCTACGGCCATCCCGACCTCGTGCTCGCCGAGGCGGTCGACCAGGGCGTGATCGACGCCGCCGACGCCGCTCTCATCGCCGAGACCCGCCTCGGGGACATGAGCCTCGCCCAGGCCGCCTCTGCACTCGGGCTGGCGGCCGAGTCAGTCCGCCACCGCCGGCGCCGGGCCGAGGCCAAGGTCGTGGCCTGGCTCGGTGGACCCCCCATGCCCCGGCGCGCCAAGGCGCCCGACGGCGACTCCAAGGGCGGCTCGGATGGCGAGCCCGGAAATTGTGGCGAGCCGGGAAATTCTGCTGTCCGGTTTCGGGCCTCGACCCCCTATTTGGGGGCTGAGGGTCGGCCCGAAGCGTTACGGGACAGCGATCGACGGCCGGCGGCGTGCCAACCGCCAACCGACACCAGGAGGTGAGCAGTGCCCTTTCCGATCCGCCCGCCTTGCTCGGGCCGACCCCGCCGCTCCTGTCCCCACCCCGAGGAGGTCGCCACGTCACAAAGAACCCGACTGCTTCGCCGCCTGCCCGCTGTCGCGGTGGGTGCCACCGTCGTGGCCGCCGGTCTGCTGGTCGTCTTCGCCCCGCCGGCCTTCGCCGCGACGGCCGGCGCCAGCGCCCCCAGCCTCACGTCGGTCATCGACAACCTGCGCAACTGGCTGGTCGGCATCCTGGCCGCCGTCGCCACGCTGTTCTTGACCATCGGCGGGCTGCGCTACCTCACCGCAGGCGGCGACCCCGGCCAGGTGGAGAAGGCCAAGACCGCCCTCAAGTCCGCCGCCATCGGCTACGCCCTGGCCGCCCTCGCCCCGCTGCTGGTGTCGATCCTGGTCTCGCTGTTCCCATGACCAGCGCCGTTCTCATGAGCACCGCTCTCGACCCCGACGAGCCCGCCGTCACCGCAGTCGTCACTCCAGTCGTCACTGTCGCCGCCGGCGGGTCACGGCCGCGCCGCTGGCGGCGCCGTCTGCTCGCGGGGGTAGTGGCCGCCCCGCTGCTCGTGGCCGCCCTGGGCCTCTTCGCTCACCCGGCCTCGGCCGCCCCGACCCCCGCCCGTCCTGCCACAGCCGGTTCCGCCACGGCCATCCTGATGGCGAGCGGCGGCGGGAGCTCTGGCAGCGGTGGTCCGGTGCCGATCCAGGTCGGCCCGACCCCGACCGGCGCGCCGAGCACGCCTGTGGCAGGAAGCGGCGGGGCAGTCAGTACCGGCAGCCAGCCGTCCCCGGGGCTGTTCGACATCCCCGGCCAGATCGAAGCCGCCCTCGACGACTGGTTCCGAAGCCTGGTCACCGACGCCTTGAACCCGGTCTTGGACGTC
>JAJZWW010000374.1 GCA_021846485.1 Actinomycetes bacterium | reverse complement strand
CGCGGGTTCGGCGACCGGACCGTGCTCGCCAAGACGACCATGGGGGCCGTCATGGAGCCGAGGTCGTCACCTCGTCCAAGCCAGCATGGAGCAACGGGTGTGGCCGTCGGAAGTGATCCTCTCGGGTGCTCCCCGGAGGAGAGATGGGGGTTTGTTCCATGCAGGAAGGTGCGAAGAGGAAGGGCGTGTCCTGATCGGCAGGCCTCGGGCGTCGTGGGTCGGGCACCGGTGTCAAGCCCACGCTGCGAGGCGCCGCCACGGTGGCCGCCGACAGGGCCATCGGCTCGCTGCGCTCGCCTCGCCCGCCATGGCGGCTCTTCGGGCACGACCTCTTGCGTCTCGAACTGAACTATAGTTAACTGTTCAACGTAGACTAGTGTGCTAGGGCTCACTAGATCGTCAGGCGGATGACTCCATTGGAGGTGTAGCAGTGGATAGCTGGGAGAGCCGCCGGCGGGACCGAGCAGGGCCACATCTGGCAGTGCCAGTACCTGGTCGCACTGCCGGTGAGCCAGTACGTCACCCGTGAGCCGGGAGGATGCCCACCCGATCCGGCATGTCACCCCGGCATCTCGGGTGCTCCTGTCAGCAAGGCGAGCAGGGTGGTCAGTGCCTCTCCGTCGCCAGTGGTCAGCTCGACGGCGGCTCCCGGGGCCGGACCAGCACACCACCTCTGCCGGTATCGGTGGGCGCCGACGGCCACTACCCGCGCTTCGGCGCCCGCCGCGTCGGTCTCGCGCCCCGCAGGCACCACGACCGCGCGCACCAAACGACCACCGACCGAGGCTGGTGGGGCGACATGATAGCCGCGACCAGGGAGCAACCGGGACTGGGCGTCGCCCACCAACTCGAGCTGGGCAGACACGACTGCTGTGGGCGGGGCGTCCTGCGTGGTCGCGAGATCGGCTATGCCGCTATCCTCGCACGTGGGCAGTTCCGTGGCGTCATCAACATGGGGTATTTCTCCCGATGGCGAGGCCGGGAGTGAGCGGTGCGCGCGTCGCGATCGTCGATGATCACCGCTTGCTGGTCGAGGCGCTCGCATCGGCGCTCGAGGCCGAGGGCCACGACGTGCTTCGCCCCGCGCTCGGAAGTCTGGACGCGCTTCGCGAGGAGTTGACGGATGCCGCTCCGGACGTCGCTCTGGTGGACCTGGACCTGGCGGGCAGCGGAAACGGAGAGGAGCTGATCACCCCGCTGAGCGTGGCAGGAGTCTGTGTCGTGGTGCTCTCGGCGACGACAGACGAAGCACGGATAGGCCGGTGCCTCGAGCTCGGAGCAGCCGGGTGGGTGCCGAAGAGCGCTCCGTTCGAGGCGTTGCTGGACACGATCCTCCTCGCCACGTCGGGGGAGCCGCTGCTCACGCACGACGACCGGGCCCGCCTCTGCGGAGCCTGGCACCGACAGCGCGCGCTTGCGACCGAGCGCTCCAGCACCTTCGCCCGCCTCACGCGTCGCGAGCGGGTGGTGCTGGGCCTGCTCGCGGAGGGCCACCGCGCAGAGCACATAGCAGCGGAGTCCTATGTCTCTGTGGCCACGGTACGTACCCAGATCCGGGCCATCCTGGTCAAGCTGGGGGTCAACAGCCAGCTCGAGGCGGTTGCCCTGGCCCGCTCCTCGGATTGGAACGGACCGGCGGCACCGTGATACCTGGTCACGACCGCGAACCGCCTCGAGCACCCGCCACGACGGGCGCCAGGCCCGCCCAGCACTCGAACGGCACACCGTACCGCGGCCGAGACCGCAGGGGGCGCGCGCCACTGGTGGCCGAGGCGTCGCTGCCCGTGGCGGCGAAGGGGGCCTTCGCGGTGCTGGCCGGCACCCTGGTCCCTGTTGCGCTCGCGCTCGAGCGAGGCGGGGGGCCATTGGGCGCGGCGGAGGTGCTGCACATGGTCGCCTGCCTGGTGATCACCGCGGCGGGGGTGCTGGCACTGGTGCGGTGGAGGCTGGTCGGCAGTGCCTCCGCAGGTTGGATCGGGGTGGCGTTCATGGCAATGGGAACGCTGGATCTCGCCGGCAGCAGGCTCCCGCTCCAGGCGCTCCTAGGACCCCACCTCGTCCTCGCCGTGCCGGTCGACCGCCTCGTGATCTGCGCGGCTGTGTCGGTGCTCCTGTGGCAGGCGCTGCGCGCACCCGAGGTCGACTCCCGCCTGGCGCCGCGCACCCTTCTCGGTGCGGTCGGCGTAGTGGCCGTCTGCGTGACCGGCGCCGCTGAGATCGCCGCTGCGCGCCTGGTCGCCCCGGGTGGCGTAACCGCCGACGTCGTGATCGCGGCGGTCGCCACGCTGGGGTGGACGGGCCTGGCGGTAGCAGCAGCGCGGGCCGCGCGCCTGTCTCGCCCAGCACCCAGGTGGCTTGCGGCGGTCTTGGGCTTGTGCGCCCTCGGCGAGGCGTTGCAGATCCCGGCCATCCTGGCGAGCAGGCTGTGGGTTATCCCCGCGGCCATGGTGACCCTCCTCGGGCTTGCGACCGCACTCGGCTGCGTGTTGCAGGAGCTGGGCGACACCGTGCGCAACCAGGACCGGCACGCTCTGCGCATGGTACTGGACCTGACCACCATGCGCAGCCGGATGGAGGTGGAGCGAGCGGACATCGAGGAGCGCATGCACGACCTGCGCAACGCGCTCACCACGGTCCGCTCTGCTGAAGGGACTCTGCGGCGCTACGCCGGTCGGCTCGACGCTCGGACCCGGCGCACCCTGAGCGAGGCGCTGACCTCCGAGCTGGCCCGGCTGCAGACGCTGGTCGAACAGGACCACAGCGTCACCGAACGAGACTTCCTCCTGGCTGACTGCCTGGCACCGGTCGTGGCAGTGCAAGACGCCGCGGGAAGCCACATCGATGTCGATGTGGCTGGGGTTGCAGCGCACGGAGACCCCGGCGGCCTCGCCTCGGTGGTGCAGAACCTGTTGGTCAACGCCCAGCGCTACGCCGCGGGCTCCGAGGTCTCGGTGACGGCGTTCGAGGCTGCCGGGCGGGTACAAGTGCTGGTGGCCGATGAGGGTCCGGGCATCCCTGCGTCGGAGCGGCGACGCATCTTCGCGCGCGGCGCTCGCGGAGCCGGCGCCGAAGGGGTCGAGGGCGAGGGGCTCGGGCTCTTCGTCGCCGCTCGCACGATGGCTCAGATGGGCGGAAGCGTCCGTCTCCTCGAGACGGGCGGGAAGGGAGCGTGCTTCGTGGTGGAGCTCGCCGCTTCGTCCACTCCCTCGACGGCGCCTGGGGGGTGCCGCCGGAGCGGGTAGCTCGAGTCCGCGCCGCCGATGGCCGCGGACAGCTGACGGGTCGGGTATCGCGACTGGATTTCATCAGTATTGGTGATGCGTTGTGCTAAGCGTCCCGGCGATGCTGGCAGGAGGCAACCCAGAGCGGGTGGCCTCGGGCATGCAAAGGGGCAAGTCATGAGGATTTCATCGAGGATGCTGTTCATCGGAGCGGCGAGTGTCGGGGCGCTCTCCCTCGTAGGCGTCGGCGCAGGGGCGGCGTTCACCAGCACTGCCACTGTGAACCAAACAGCGTCGACGGGGCACACCGGCTTGACCCTGTTCGAGAACAACCTCAAATGCTCGTCGGACGGCAACCCATGCAACGGCGCCGCGGGCGATGCGGCGGTCGGTATCCCCACCGGAAACGGCACCGCCAATCTTCGCCTGGCACCGATAAGCAATCTGGGCTCGACCTTCAGCTTCAGCTATGTCATCACCCTGACGAACTCGGGGTCGCTGACCCTCAAGACTGCCGATCTCAGCGTTGCGAACACCGCCGCGGGAGCTGCTCTCGCCGCCCAAACTGTCGTCACGGTGACGACGCCGACGTCGCCCACCGACTCCACGCCGATCTCCGTATACA
>JAJZWW010000373.1 GCA_021846485.1 Actinomycetes bacterium | reverse complement strand
CCGAGGACCTCGGTGTCGTTGCAGAGCAGCACGAGGAACAAGATGGCCGAGGGGAGCAGGATCCCCGCCAGCACCTGCACGTACTGGGTGAGCGTGCCGAGGAGGCCGGAGCTGCCGACGAGGACGACAGCGGCAGCGAGGACGATCTGGCCGGCGTAGGCACCGTAGAAGAGGGGGGCCGAGCGGATCGAGCGGTGCAGCGAGTGACGCTGGTTGAAGGTGTCCCCGAAGGCATAGGAGGTGGAGAGCGACACCGCCCCGGCCCCCAAGATGGCTGCCACGAGCAACAGGACAGCCGACAGCGCGCCTGCGACCGGTCCCAACGTCGTGCGGACGGCGTCGTTGAACCAGCCCGAGTCGACGTAGGTGGCCGAAGGGCCGAAGGCCTTCGTGTGGTTGAGGGCGAAGGCTGCGAAGGCGATCATGCCGCCGGCGGCGAGCGTGGTGAGGACGGCGCCCAAGAAGGTCTCGGCCCGCTCGTAGTTGAGCCAACGCGGGGTGATCCGCTTGTCCAAGATGTTGGACTGCTGGAAGAACAGCTGCCACGGGGCGACCGTCGTGCCGACAACGGCCACGATGAGCAGGATCGCCGTGCCGCTCACCCCGCCCTGGACGCCCGGGACCAACCCCTTGAGGATCGGACCCGTCCTCGGGTGGGCGAGGAAGAAGCACGGGACGACGACGAAGCTGGCGAGCACGGCGAGGAGCATGAAGCGCTCCCAGCGGCGGAACTTGCCGGTGGCTGCGAACGCGAAGAGCAACAAGGCGGTGGCAGGGACGCTGAAGTACTGCGAGATCCCGAAATAGGCGAGGGCGAAGCGGATCCCGATGAACTCGGTGAGGAGGGTCAAGAAGTTCAACAGGAACAGGTCGCCCACGGAGAACAGGTTCCAGAAGCGGCCGAAGCGCTCCTTGATGAGCCGGGCGTGGCCAACCCCGGTCACCGCCCCGAGGCGGGTGACCATCTCTTGAGCCACGTAGAGCACGACGAAGAGCCCGACGAGCACCCACAGGAGCGAGGTGCCGTAGTGCTGGCCAGCCTGGGTGTACGTCTGGACACCGCCGGCGTCGTTGTCGCCGGTCATCACGATGAGGCCGGGCCCCATGATGGCGGCGAGCGTGAGCAGACGCCTGCGCCAGCCGCGCCGGGGGGCGTGGTCGTGCATCGAGATGGTGCCGAGGGAACCTTCGATGTCGCCGATGTGGGCATCGTCGAGGACGGCGGGAGCGACGTCGAGGGCGCCGTCGCTGGCGCCGATCGAACCGCGGGCCGGGCCGGGTGGTGCAAGCAGCTTGAAGGGCACGGGAAGACTCCTTCCAGGGCGGTGCGCGACGGCGCGCCGAAGACGGTGATCGAGGGAGGCGTCTTGGGTGTGCGCGACGGCGCACACCCAGCGCAAGGAAGGATCGCTCTCCTGCGGCCGGACCGGCCGCCTCCCTAGCGGAGCGTGAGCTCAGCCACCGTGCCCGGCAATCCGGGGGACGGCAGCGGCGGGAGGAACGTCAGAGCCAGACGGACCGAGGGGAGCGCCAGGTACTGGGGGGTTCGGACTTCACCCGGCTCACCTCCTCGCGAGAGTCATGGACGATCGGTCCGCTCGATCGTAGCAGCACGTCCGCATCCGGACAGATGCTCGCGACCTGCTCCTACTCGTGGACCGGCTGGCCTGATACCTGATGATCGGCCTGGAACAGCGCCTCGGTCAGGAGCGTCCGGACATGGCCGCCCCGGAGCCGGTAGACCATGCGCCTGCCGTCCCTCGTCGCCTCGACCAGCCCTGCGAAGCGGAGCTTTGACAGGTGCTGGCTGGCCACGGTGGGCCGGCACCCCGCCACCTCGGCCAGGGACGCCACGTCGAGTTGTCGGTCCCGCAGCGCCCACAGCATCCGGACCCGGGTGGGTTCGGCCAGGAGCGTGAACGACAGGACTGCAGCCTGGACCTGCTCGTCGCTGGGCGGTTCCCGGTGCGCCGACGTCTCCTCGCGGGCTCGGGCGCTGTTCATGCTCGCAATCTATCCGTAGTTGCGACATATTCGCAGCTGCGCACATGTAGGTACGGTTGCGCTAGGGTCGGCGCCGAGCCGCCATGCATACCGACCATCGCCACGACGGCGATCACTGTCATGACCATCGTGGTCACCACGAGCAGGGAGACGGCGACCAGCACGTCCGCTCCAGGGCCTCCCTGCACTCGCGCCTCGCGCACCGCATCTCCGAGCTGCTCGGGGTGCACTCCCACGACATGGCAGACCAGATGGACTCCTCCCTCGAAGCTGACGCCGACGGGCGGCGGGCGCTGGTCCGGAGCCTTGGCATCCTGGGGGCGACCGCGGCCATCCAGCTCGCGGTCGCCGACTTGTCCGGGTCCGTTGCCCTGCTGGGTGACGGCCTGCACAACGTGGCCGACGCGCTGACCGCGGTGCCGTTGCTCCTCGCCTTCGGACTGGCCCGGCGGGCACCGACCAAGCGCTACACCTACGGATGGGGCCGAGCCGAGGACCTGGCCGGCCTCGTCGTGATCGTCATGGTTGCCTTCTCCTCGGCGCTGGCCGCCTTCGAGGCGGTCGACCGGCTCCTCCACCCCCGGCACGTGAGCGATCTCTGGGCGGTGGCGCTCGCCGCTGCCGTCGGGTTCGTCGGCAACGAGCTGGTCGCCCGTTACCGCATCCGCGTCGGCCGTCGGATCGGCAGTGCCGCCCTGGTCGCCGACGGTCTCCACGCTCGCACCGACGGGTTCACCAGCCTGGCCGTGCTCCTCGGCGCCGGTGGCGTGGCACTCGGCTTCCAGGGCGCCGATCCGGTCGCCGGACTGCTCATCACAGCCGTCCTGCTCGGGGTGCTTCGCTCTGCGGTCGGCCAAGTCGGCGCCCGCCTCCTCGATGCCGTCGACCCGGCCCTCGTCGACCGGGCCGTCGTCGCCGTCCTCAGCGTGACGGGTGTCATCGATGTCCGTGAGCTGCGTATCCGGTGGATCGGGCACACCCTGCGAGCCGAGGTCGACGCAACCGTTGCTCCAGACCTCACCGTGACCCAAGCCCACGAGCTGGCCCACCATGCCGAAGCACACCTCCTCCAGCAACTGCCCCGGCTCAGCGCCGCCACGGTCCACACGAGCCCCGCCGGCGCGCACTGAACCGCCCCCGGGGCCGGGCAGCGGCACCCCGGGGGCAGGGGAAGATCGATGTGCCCGTTCGGAGAGGTCAACCGCATGTCCGCCGGAGAGCCAACGCTGTCCACGGCAAGCACCTGCCGAACCGCCTCGTGCTGGAGCGGCACGACGCCACGGCCTGTTCCCGAGGCGGACGGTCGGGTCCCCCCGATGCCGAATCGCGCCACATAGCGGGCCCTGGCCGGCCCGACGGACCTTCCCCTCCCGGTGCAGGTAGCTCAGGGTGGGGCTCACGAGCTTGCGGGTAGCGCCGCCACGTCCCGACGTCACCAGCCGTTCGAGGATCTCCCCGATGGTGAGTGGCTCCCCGGCCGGCTCGAGAAGGCGAACAACGGGCAAAGACCGCCGTTGCTTTCGGGCCACCGGGCACACCATGCCCGGGCGTTAGGATCGTGCCGGTTCGCGCGGAAGCTGACGCGGAAATTAGCGCGGAACTTCACGCGGAAGTCCCGCCCCCGTAGCTCAGAGGATAGAGCGTCGGTTTCCTAAACCGTGCGTCGCAGGTTCGAATCCTGCCGGGGGCGCCACGAGGTCTTCACGTTTTACGTGGGGTCCACTTCACGTTTCGAGCTGTCGTCATCCTGCCAGGGGGCTGTGACGCGCTCGGAAGTCCGGTAGGTCGTGTTGACGCGCCGGTTGGGCGACCACGGCCGCGCCGAGACGAGCTCGGCACGGCGTTT
>JAJZWW010000372.1 GCA_021846485.1 Actinomycetes bacterium | reverse complement strand
TGCGCCGTGTCCACGCCCTCATCGGTGTGGCGCTGCACCAGGCTGAGCGGTGGGACTTGGTCGAGCGGAACGTCGCCCGCCGAGCTACTCCGCCCGCGGTCCACGCCGAAGAGGTGTCAGCACCGTCGCCAGACGAGGTGCGCAGGGTAGTCGAGACGGCCGAGAAGCTCGAGCCTGCGCTCGCTGCCATGTTGCTCTTGGCCGGCCTGACGGGTGCGCGGCGCGGCGAGCTGTGCGCGCTCCGGTGGTCGGACATCGATTGGCGGACGTCCACGCTCACGATCTCCCGATCGATCTACGAGAAGCAAGGCGGCGGCTGGGCCGAGAAGGACACGAAAACGCACGCGCGGCGCCGGGTCGGGCTAGACGAATTCGCCACCGCGGTCCTTGGGCGTCACCGCGCACAGGTCGACGCGCTGGCCGCGAAGCTCGGCGTCATCGTACAGCCTGACGGTTTCGTGTTCTCTCGTTCACCGGCTGGCGCTGAGCCGTACCAGCCCTGCCTCGTGTCCAAGTTCGCTACCAGGGTCGCTCGCCAGGCTGGCGTCGAAACGCATCTGCACGCGCTGCGCCACTTCTCTGCGACGGAGGCGATCGCCGCGGGCGGCGACGTCGTCACCGTGTCCAAGCGTCTCGGACACGCCGACCCGAGCGTGACGCTTCGGGTTTACTCGCACGCTCTCGAGCAAAGGGACCGAGACGTCGCCGCGTCGCTAGGAAGGGCGCTCTCGGGCGAGCTGAACGCGGCGAAGTAGGGCTCCCCCATGACGCGCAAGGGATCGGGGGTTCGAGCCCCTCACGGCCCACCACTCGGGACGGCGATAGGTGGGCTGGTCTGCCCTCGTGGCGCCGATCGCGCACAAGTCCTGGTCAGCCGGCCGCCGGCCGCTGGCCCGATGGTCGGGTGGGTCCTCTGGTCCGCTGCCGCGGTATGTGAGTGGTGTGCCGCTTCTGCTCCGCTGACCGTGGCCTCTTGAGCCGCGCAGCTCTGTGCCGACGCCGTGGCGCCCGTCGGGCGGCGGCGGTCCCGGCTTACGCCGTCGGGTCCCCTTCGTCCCCGCTCGGCCCTGTGTGCGCCCGTGTGGCGTCGTCGGCTGACGTCAAGCCACTTGGCACAGCGTCGGGGGCCTCTACCGGGATGAGCAGGTCGAGGGCATCGATGATGGTGTCTATCTGAGCCACTACCTGCTCAGGGGTGAAGTGGAACCCTCGCAGTGTGCCGACTGAGACCGGGTCACCTCCAAGATCGCTTACTCGATCCATGAAGGGCTCGATCCGAGCCTTCTCCTGCAGATATGCCTTCGATGTCTCGCTGTAGCCGAGGACCAGGTCCCTGAGCCCATTCCAACCCACAACTTCGGGGGGATTGAACCAGCCTACGCTGGCAAGACCTGTGGTTCGACTGCGAAGGCGGATGGACAGTCCCGCACTCCCCCAGAAGAGGACAAGCTCTCTCTTAGTCGCAGCATGTAACAGCGTCAAGATGGCTCCAGTATATGGAGTTTCGCCGATCCTCCGCATCAGAGCTGCCAGCGTCAGCTTCTTCCTAGGTGCACTCGAACTAGGTGTGGAAGATGGCATCGGACGCAGCACGGTTCGAGCTTCGAACACCTCCTCACCTGCCTGACCGGCAAATCGAACCAACTCAACGAGGTAGAAGCGAGAGCTGCGATGCGTTGCGTTGAGGTATTCGGCGGTCCGGAGCATCGGCGTCGTCAGGCGTTGCGCAGCAACGACGTAAGTGAACGTCCCGTCCGCAAGATCGGACGAGAGGCGGTCCCAGAAACTCCTCATGTCCTCGCCTTGCATTTCCCAGCCAGCCAGCTTCATGGCTGTCTCCATGGAGGGGCAACCCTTCCACTTCGGCGCCACTTCGGTGCTGTTGAAGTATCGCAATGCCACTTGACGCTCAAAGTCCTCCGGAGACATCTGCCAGAGGTCCGAGCCATAGTCGAGGGTTTGCGCGAGGGCACCACGGAAGTCGGGGTTCTCCGGGCCGCGCTTGAACTCGACAAGGACGATCTCACCGCCGCGGGCGACGAGTACGAGGTCGATACTACCCGACAGTACGCCGGTCTCTTTGCCCACGACGAGTGCTGGGCCCTGAAGGTCCATATCGTCAATAGGCAACAAGTCCGGGTGATCGCGCAGCAACTTCTGGAGCTGCTGCTCGGAGTGAACGACGTCTTCGATAAGAATGCAAGCACCTCCAGGCGCTTGCATCAGCACCTTTCGTGGCATAGTCACCTCCGCCCACACGAACCGGACTAACCGATCACGGCGTCACCATCCGCGTTCCGTGCCGACTTTCTACCAAATTGGGTGCCCAGCTGCACTGGGTGAGCTGCGCCAGTGCCGGCCACACGCACCGTCGCACCGCAGCGGCGTCGACTGACGCCCGAGAGCTGGCTTGTGGCCGGCCGTTCCGGCGGTGGCCCGGCTCAAGCTGGGCGGAGCGGCCGCCCAGCTTGCTTCGCAGCTACCTGATTCGCCAGCTGATTAGCCGTCCCCGGCGTGACGCCGTCAAGGCCGAGCAGGTCCTCGATCAGCGTCGACCCTTCGTAGCGGAACTGAGCCACCGACTGCCCGCTTGGCGGACGGTTAGCTCGCTCTTTCACCGCAAGCCCGCCAAGCGGACCGATGCGTCGTCAACGTGTGCTTTGGACCTCACGTTGCTCTCGTCCTCGTTATGACCCGGCACGGGGACGCCGACGACCAGAGCCTCGGCGTGTATGGCGCCTGATGGCACCGGTTGTGCCGGTGCAGAGCGTGGGCGGCTCAGGCGAACGCCGCCCGTAGCCGGGTGAACGCGAGCGCGAGCTGCTTGGCCCAGGACCACTTGCGGTCGAGGCGCAGGGAAGTGACCCGCCCCGGGCGCGTGAGGCGCGCCGCCATGTGCAAGACGCGGTAGCGGAAACTGGCGATCTCGCAACGGGCGAGCGCCTCGTCGTCATGGAAGCAGATGAGCTTCGAGCAGCAGACGAGGTCGGCTGCGGCGAGCACGAGCTCCAGCCAGACGTTGTTCTCCGCGATCTCCTTGCACCGAAGTTCTTGAGGCCGGCGGCCTTTGCCTGGCGGATGCGGTCCTCGACCCGAGCGTGGCGGCGGTGATGCAGTTCGAGGGCGTCGATGCCGGTCGTAATCTTCTCGTGCTCGGATCTCGGGGCGAAGATGAAGGCGGTGTGGCGGAAGCCTTCGATCATGTCGAACAAGCTGAGCTGGGCACCGGGGTGCGGACGCTCCTTCCGGCAGACGACCCGACTGCCCATGGACCAGGACTCGAGGTCGAGCATCTCGGTCACCTCTGCCACGAAGGCACCGTCGCGGACGTTGCCTTCTTCGGTGTCGATCGCCTCCTGCCACTCGTCGTCTGTGGGATCCATGACGGCGTCTCGAACTTCTTGGGTGACGGGGAACCCGAAGCTGAAGGCGACGCCGCGTGCCCGGCAGTGGGCGGCGAGCTCATGGGTGGCGCCGGCTGCGTCCGAGCGCACGCACAGGCGCGCTCCGTCAGGGTCGTCCTTTCTCGGCCGAGCCTCCTTCGGCAAGGACTCGAGCGCCAGGTCGAGCACACAGATGTGGTCCTTGGCGGTGTTGGACCCCGCGCCGCCCCCCCGCACGATCCCCGAGAGCGCCTCGCCCGAGGAGACCTCGGGCCGGTCCAGGTAGCAGAGGAGCGGATGGAAGCCGAAGGTCTTCTTCCACGTCGGCTCGGCTGTCTCCTTGTCGCTGTGGGGGATCACGATCGTGGCGCCGATGTCGAGGTTCAGCTCTTCGGTGAGGTCCGGTCCTGCGCCCGCCGCCCACGCCTTTGCCCTTGCCATCGCCCGACCCTGGCAAAGAAGCGCCAGGTGCCCTTCGCT
>JAJZWW010000371.1 GCA_021846485.1 Actinomycetes bacterium | reverse complement strand
ACGAAGACGAACAGGGCCATGAATGCCAGGTTGATGAAGTACATGCCCTCGACCAGACCGATGATCAGGAACATCGTGGTGTAGAGGCGGCCCTGCACCTCGGGTTGGCGGGCGATGCCGGCGATCGTCGAACTGCCGGCGAGCCCGTCGCCGACGGCCGCCCCGATGGCGCCGCCTCCGAGGGCCAGACCGCCGCCGACGAAGGCCCCGGCCAGCTCGATCGCCTTCTGGTACTCAGGTACGGCCATGGCTGTGGTGTCGTCTCCTGTCTCGTGCTCGGCCCGCCGGTGCTCGCCGTCGGTGCCTTGCGGGGGTTTGGGGGGACCCGGCCTCCTGGCGGCGCCGGGGGCTCGCTGTCCGGGGCTCAGTGGGTGTCGACGTTGAACTGCCAGTAGAGGATCGTGAGCAGGGAGAAGATGAATGCCTGCACCACCCCGACGAAGGCCTCGAACAGCCACCAGACGGCGTTGAAGCCGATGGTGGCCGGGAAGAAGTACACCGGCAGGGCGAGCAGCAGGGCGGTGAGGATCGTGCCGGCGAAGATGTTGCCGAACAGCCGCAGCGCCAGGGTCAGCCACCGGGTGAGGTGCTCGACGGCGTGCAGCGGAGAGAAGAACATCTTGAGCCACTGCCCGTAGCCGCGCGCCCAGCTCCCGCTGGACTTGGCCCGCGACCGGATGCCCGCCCAGTTGGTGACCACCCAGACGGTGATGCCGAGCGCGTAGCAGAAGTTGACGTCGGCGCTCGGGGACGGCACGTAGTCGGTGCCGTGGAAGATGCCGGGCAGGACCTCGATCCAGTTGGAGGCGAGCACCAGCGTGAATATCGCCACTGCCCAGGGCATGACGTCGCGCGCCTGGGCCCCGAGAGCGCCCTCGGCCAGGTCCCCGAGGAAGCCGACGATCCCCTCCCAGATCAACTGGGGCTTGCCCGGGACGCCCGAGGTCACCTTGGAGCCTGCCCAGAGCCCGAAGCCGAGGACCGCCGCGACCGCCACCAGGGTCATGTAGGCGGTGTCGTAGTTGAACGGCCCGACCGTGAGGTGCTTGCCGACCGGGACGTTGATGGTCCCGAGCAGGCGGCTACCCACGGGGCACCCCACCGCCGATCTCGGTCCTCTGGTAGTGGACGAGGGCGACCATCGCGTTGACGAGCATGGCCGCCTGGAACAGCGCGAGCCCGGCGATCACCCCGAAGCCCATGGCCCGCACCCAGACGACCAACACCACCGCGATCGCGGTGCACACCCCCAGCCTGGCGAGCACGCTTCCGGTGAACGGCTTGCGCCGGACCGTGCCCTCCGGGTCGATGTAGCGCATCGCCGAGGCCTGGAACACCCGGTGGTTGAGCACCGCGAGCGCCAGCCCGAGGAGGATCCCGGGGGCCGCCAGCGGGTAGCCGGCGACGATCGCGACCGCCGCCGCCACCAGGCCGGCGCCGGCCGCCGCCACCAGGGTGCGCCGGACGATCCGCTCCACGCCGAGCACCGGCAGGGAGCCGAGGATGCCGGTCGAGCGGTCGGTGAGCCGCGTCGGGGGCCCGCTGTCGGCGGCCCCTGTCCGCGCTGAACTACCCGCGTCGCCCTTCTGCACGGACGCCAGGCTACGAAAGCCCGGGCGCTACCCGCAACTCCGGTCGCCCCGGTCGGGCGCCAGGCTAGTCCCCTGCCGTGCGGGCCCGGGCACCGGCCCTGCTCCGGGGCGCCGCGTGGGGATGGGCCCGGACGGTCGTGGCCGCAGGGGCAGGTCCCGTAGCGGACTTCGGAGACGAAGGCGACCCGGCCGGCGCGGGTGGCGCGGGTGTCACGGGCGGCTGCGCGGGGGAGTGCTCGGAGGGCGCGTCGTCGACCGGGCTGCGCCCCCTGGCGAAGACGGTGTAGAGGACGATACCGAGGGCGCCGACCGCGGCGGGCACGGCGATCGAGTTGCGCCCGGTCACGACCGGCCACAGCACCAGGCCGGAGAGGAGCGCGGTCCAGGACCAGAGGATGAGCACCGCCCGGGTCTGGCCGTGGCCCAGGCGCATGAGCCGGTGGTGCAGGTGCCCCTTGTCGGCCACCGCCGGGCTGGAGCGGCGGCTTGCCCGGCGCACGATCGCCCAGGCGGTGTCGAGGAGGGGGATCCCGAGGATGAAGAAGGGGATGAGGATCGGGGCGAAGGTGAAGAAGGTCCGCCCCGGGCCGGCCACGTCGCTCTCGCCCACCACCGACATCGTGCTGGCGGCCATCAGCAGCCCGAGGAGCATCGCCCCCGCGTCGCCCATGAAGATCCGGGCGGGGTGGAAGTTGTGGGGCAGGAACCCGACGCACACCCCGCAGGCGATTATCGACACCAGTGGGCCGACGTTGCCGGTGAGGCCCTGGGAGGTGAGGAAGAGGTGGGAGTAGACGAAGAAGGCGCCCGAGCCGATGGCGATGATCCCCGCGGCGAGGCCGTCGAGGCCGTCGATGAAGTTGACCGCGTTGCAGATCACCACCACCCAGGCGACGGTGAACAGCGGCGAGAGGTCCGGCGAGAGCACGAGGGTGGTGTGCACGAACGGGATGCGGAAGAACAGCATCGCCACCCCGAACAGGTACAGCACGGTGCCGGCGAGCACCTGGCCGGACATCTTGGCCGGCGGGGACATGTCGTGCAGGTCGTCGGCACTGCCGACGGCGAAGATCACCCCGGCGCCGAGGACCACCCCGAGGGGCTCGGAGTTGGAGCGGAACATCGAGTGGAACGCGGGCAGCTGCGAGGCGACCGCCATCGCCGCGAGGAACCCGACGAACATCGCCGCCCCCCCGAGGGTCGGGGTCGGTCGCTCGTGGACCCGGCGCTCGTCGGGGAGGACGACGATCGAGAAGCGCACCGCCGCCCACCGGACGACCCCGGTGAGCACGAGGGTGACCACGGCGGCCACGCCGCCGCACACCAGGTAGTCGGCCCACTGCCTCACGACGGCCCCGGCACCGCCCCGTCCAGCGGGGGGCGAGGCATCAGGGGTAGGGGCGGAACTTGGAGCAGAGAGCGGCCACCTGGTCACGCACCGCGGCCAGCTCGCCCTCGTCGTGGGGGCGGCGCAGGACCCGGGCGATCAGCTCGGCGATCAGGTGCATCTCGGGCTGCCCCATGCCCGTCGTGGTGACCGCCGGCGTGCCCAGGCGCAACCCGCTGGTGACGAACGGCGAGCGGGGATCGCCCGGGATGGTGTTCTTGTTGCAGGTGATGCCGGCCTGGTCGAGCGACTCCTGGGCCAACTTGCCGGTCAGCTCGGCGTCGAAGCCGCGCAGGTCCACGAGCAGCAGGTGGGTGTCCGTGCCGCCAGAGACGATCCGCAGGCCGTGGCCGGCGAGGGCCGCGGCGAGGGCCCGGGCGTTGGCCACGACCTGGGACGCGTAGGCCTTGAACTCCGGGCGCATCGCCTCCCCGAAGGCGACCGCCTTGGCCGCGATGACGTGGTCCAGGGGGCCCCCCTGCAAGCCGGGGAAGACCGCCTTGTCGACCGCGCCGGCCAGCTCGGTGCTCGACAGGATGCATCCACCCCGGGGACCCCGGAGGGTCTTGTGGGTGGTGAAGGTGACCAGATCGGCCACCCCGGTCGGGTTGGGGTGGACGCCGCCGGCGATCAGGCCGGCCACGTGCGCGGCGTCGAAGAGGAAGCGGGCCCCGACCGAGTCGGCGATCTCCCGGATCGGCGCCGGGTCGATGACCCGGGGGTACGCGGTGGCCCCGGCGACGACCAGCTTGGGGCGGTGGGCCTCGGCCAGGCGGCGCAGCTCGTCGAAGTCGATGCGCTCGTCGCTGGCGGTCAGCCCGTAGGAGACGAAGTCGTAGTAGCGGCCGGAGATGTTGACCGGGGAGCCGTGGGTGAGATGTCCCCCCTGGTC
>JAJZWW010000370.1 GCA_021846485.1 Actinomycetes bacterium | reverse complement strand
CCACGGCCGCCCCGGCGCGGTGACCGACGTCTGGCGCCTGCTGCAGGGTCGGCTCGCCGAGCTCGACCTCGACGTCGAGGCCGCCACCGCCAACCTCTACCGCCAGCTCACCGCCGACCCCGAGCGGCGGCCAGACCCAGACCGCGTCCGGCTGCCGCGGTGATCGGCGACTCCCTCGCCCCCGCCCTGGCTCCGGCACGCTGGCGGGCGCTCACCGTCACCTCGGTCACCGTCATCGAGGCTGCGCTCGTGTGGCGGTTCGGGTGGACGGCGCCGCTCGCCGCCTACCTCTACCTCGGGTCCGTGCTGACCGTCGCCGCGGTGATCGACGCCCGCACCTTCACGATGCCCAACGCGCTGCTGCTGGCGTCGTACCCAGTCGGTTTGGCGCTTCTTGGCGCCGCGGCGGCAGCCGACGGGCGGTGGTGGCCGCTCGGCCGGGCGGTCATCGCCATGGCAGCCATCGCCGCCTTCTACCTCGCCATCGCCCTGGTGGCCGGTGGGCAGCGGCTCGGCTTCGCCGATGTCACCTTGGGCGGCCTGCTCGGCCTCGTGCTCGGCTGGGTGAGCTGGTCGGCGCTGTCGACCGGAGTTGTCCTCGGCTGGTTCTCCGCCTTGGCGGCCATCGCCGTGTGCCGGCCACGACACCGCGGTCAGGGGGCTCGTGTGATCCCGGCCGGGCCGTGCCTGTGGCTCGGCGCACTCGTCGCGGTGCTCGCCAGCAGATAGCGACCGGTCAGCCGGGACATGTGGAGCGAGTCAGCGGGCAGCCTCGCCGACCAGGTCGGCGAGCGCCAGGTTGGCCACGAGACGGGCGAAGCGTCGACCCGCGGCAGGCCGAAGGACCACGACCTGCACCCCCGTGCCGCCCAGCTGGGCCAGAAGTGCCTGCAGCTCACGGTGATCCGGCGACAGGCGTCCGTACCCGTCGGCCACCACCAGGTCGAAGTATCTCGGCGCGTCGGCCAGCATTCGGGACAGGCCCGGCCGGACAGCGCCCGCGCCCTGGTCCGCGTAGGTGGCAACGTGGCACCACCCCGGCTGGCGGGCTACCTGGGCCGCGAGGCTGGCCACCTGCCGGTCAAGCCTCGCCCGCCCGGCGCGCCCAGGCGCCTCCCGGGCGTAGATCGCGACTCGCCACACGGTCGTCTCCTTCCTGATCGCCTACCGGTGGCGATGAGACCTCCGCAGGGCTGGGAAAGCAAGGTGAGCCATCAGATGCGATGGCGTTACTCCACGGCGACGAAGGTGAGGAGCGCGGCGAGACCGAAGGCGCCGGCGGCGATAGCGAGACCGGCATGGAGTCCGGCGGTGAAATCGGTCCGTTGGGCGACGAGGGTGCCAAGGAGGGCGACACCGACGACACCGCCCATCTGGCGGGCGGCGTTGAGGGTGCCCGAGGCGAGACCGCTGCGGTCTTCGGGCGCGGCTTCCATGACCGCTGCGGTGGCGGCGGGCATGGTGAACGACATGCCGAACCCAGCGGCGACGAGCGGCGCGACCAGCATCCAGTACGGGAGGTGCGCGCCGGTAGTGACAGCCAGGGCGGCCAGGCCGGCGGTGCCGGCGCTGAGCCCGACGAGCATGGGGCGGCGGGGACCGAGCCGTGCCGTGGCTCGACCCGACGCCGTCGAGCCGATGACGGCCATGGCCATCTGTGGCAAGAGGGCCACGCCGGCCAGTAGGGCGCCGAGGTGGCGGAGCTGTTGGAGATAGAGGGACATGACGAACAGCTCGCCGTAGAAGCCGAGGTTGATGAGCAGCCCGACGGTCGTCGCCGCGGAGAAGGTGGCCGAGGCAAACAAGCCAAGCGGGAGCAGCGGCGAGCCCACCCGAGATTCGATCACAACGAACGCCGCCCCCGCCGCGACGAATGAAGCAAGACCGGCGACCACGATCGGTGCCCTCCAGCCGAGGGAGCCGGCTTCGATGAGTGCAATGGTGAGCACGCCCAAAGCCGTGATGCTGGTGAGCTGGCCGGAAGGATCGCCGCCCCGGGGACGACTCGGGGTTGGGGGAAGGTGACGGGCGCCAAGGACGAACCCAGCGGCACCGATCGGGATGTTCACGAAGAACACCGACCGCCAGCCGAGCCCGGTTACGAGCGCACCGCCGAGCACCGGGCCCGCCCCCGCCGCAATACCGGCTACGCCACCCCAGATGCCGAACGCGCGGCGCCGGGCGGCCTGGTCGGAATAGGCGGCCTGGAGCAGAGCGAGGGAGGCGGGGACGGCCAGGGCGGCGCCGAGGCCTTGGACAGCGCGGGCGCCGATGAGCATTCCGGTTGAAGGGGCCAGCCCACAGGCCAGTGAAGAGAGCGCAAAGAGAGCCACGCCCACCTGAAATACGCCCTTGGCGCCGCAACGGTCCCCGAGCGCGCCGGCCGGGAGGAGCACGGCGGCGAAGACCAGGCTGTAGGCGTCGACTACCCATTCGAGGCCGGTCGTGGAGGTGTGCAGTCCCCGGGACAGGGTCGGAAGGGCGACGTTGACCACCGTGGTGTCCAAGATGACCATGAAATAGGCGGCACAGACGGCCACCAGCGTCCAGGGGCGAGGTGGGGCTGCGTAACTGGGATCGCTGGTTGGGTCGTCGCTCTGGAGGGACACCATGACAGCTTTGCCCGCCGTTGCTTCGGGCTTCCCCGAAGCATCATCGACGTAATCTGATGGGGTGGACGGTGATGCCGACGTGGCTGCGGTCGCAGCGTTGATGGGAGAGCCGGCCCGGGCCAGTGTGCTCATGGCCCTCGCCGACGGCCGGGGCCTGGCGGCGAGCACCCTGGCGGCGGAGGCCGGTGTGGCTCCATCGACGGTGTCGGGTCACCTGGCCCGCCTGGTCGACGGCGGGCTGATCACTGTCGAGATCTCCGGACGACACCGCTACTTCAGGCTGGCCTCTCCGGGGGTGGCGGAGGCTGTCGAGGCCTTGGCCCGTCTTGCCCCTTCCCGCCCGGTTCGCTCCCTGTCGCAGGGCACCCACGCCGAGGCGATCCGCCGGGCTCGCACGTGCTATGACCACCTGGCCGGGCGTCTCGGCGTCGCGGTCCTGGACGCACTGGTCGAGAACCAAGCGCTCCGGGTCGAGACGGCCGATGCGACCAGCAGCGATCCGGTGCTCGGCGCAGGCCGAGCCAAGCGTTTCGTGCTCACCGACCGAGGCCGAAGGACCCTCGTGGACTTGGGGGTCAGCGTCGAACCGCCCAAGCGCCGGCCGCTCGTCCGCTACTGCGTCGACTGGAGCGAACAGCAGCCCCACCTCGGCGGATGGCTCGGCGCCGCCCTCCTCCAGCGCTTCGTCGACCTCGGCTGGGTCGTGCGCGCTGAACGGCGAGTCGTGCGCATCACCGACGATGGCCGCGCTGGACTGACCGAACGACTCGGCGTCCACCTCAGCGACTGAAAGGTGGACATGGCCAGCATTTCACGCAAGGACAAATCGGGACGGTGACTTTCAGAAGGTAACTCTCCGTGCCGCTCGGTCCGTGACGCCGACAACGAAGTTCGTTCCCCAGGGTTCATCTGCTCTGGGGCGGTGGGGGTTCTGCTCACGCCACCGGGCGGGGCCTGCTCATAGCAGCGCGTGCTGCTCTGCCACGCGACCGCAGATCTCGTCCCAGGTAGGAAGCGGTCCGGCGCCGAAGTACAGCTCGGGCATGGTGGACTCGTAGGCGGCTCGGAGCCGGGTCGAGATACCGCTCGTTGCATCGAATGCTGGGCAGCTGGCAAAGCCGCCCGCCGGGCGAACCTCGATGCCGTCGCCGCCGAAGAAGGCTCGGTTGATCTCCTCGACGCTGCGCATCACCTGTTCGGTCTGATCTCGATCCGCGAGCAGGTCGAGCACCTGTCGGTCCCCCAAGAGCTGGTAGACGTCG
>JAJZWW010000369.1 GCA_021846485.1 Actinomycetes bacterium | reverse complement strand
ACGTGTCCCCGGTCATGGCACGGTCGCCTTCGGCGCCGGTGTCGCGCCGGGGGCCGGCACTGTTGTGGCGAGGACCACGACGTCGATGCGGCGGTTCTCGGCCCGCCCCGCAGCGGTTGCGTTCGAGGCGATCGGGTGGGTTGTGCCGAAGCCGACTGCCGAGAGCCGGTTCGCTGTGACCTCGTCGACCGTCTCGAGGCGAACCACCGCGGCGGCGGCCCGTGCCCCCGACAGCTCCCAGTTCGACGCGTAGGGTCCCCCGGTGATCGGGACGTTGTCGGTGTAGCCCTGCACCTCCACGTGGTTCGGCACGGTCCTGAGCACCGCTCCGATCGTGTCGATCACCTTCTCCCCGAGCGGCTGCAGTGTCGCGCTGTCGTTGGCGAAGTACGCCTTGTCGGTGAAGATCTCCACCACGACTCCCTGCCTGGAGCGCGAGACGCTCGTGACCGACGACAGGTCGGCCGCTGCGAGCCGCTGGGAGATCTCGGCCTGGATCCTTGTGAGATCCGAGTGCGCAGGCGGGGTCGGCAGGGTCGGCAGGGTCGGCAGGGTCGGCAGGGTGCTGTGGTTCGGGAGGAGGCCGTCGTGGCTGGGGGCGGTGCTGTGGAAGGACCGGGCGACGCTCGCCTCGAACGCGGAGAACTTCTTCGCGTTGATCGTCGAGATCGCGAAGAGGATGACGAACAGCGCGAGGAGGAGCGTGATCATGTCGCTGTACGTGAGGAGCCACCGGTCCATGCCCGTACCGCCGTGCCCGCTCGTACCGTCCGCCGTGCGCCGCCGCCGTGCGCGGCGAGCTGCATAGGCCCGAGTGTCTGGCGGCTCGTGCTCTCCACTCCCCGAGCGGGGCCTGTTCGTCGTCGCCGGCACGCCGCCTCCTGTCCATTGACCGGTCGCTCCAGCCCTCCTCCTCCGTCCTGCGGGCTGGGTGCGTCCTGTCACTCTGGTCGTCCGCTGCCCCCTCTGGGAGCACGCGGACGCGGCGCCTCACGCGGTGCAAAGGGGCCACGATGCGTCGCTGCAATGCGGGCTGCGGGTGCGCAGACCCAACCTGCGCGGATGACTCAAGGGCGAGCGCCACGCGTCACCACTTCAACGTGGGCGGCCCCCCGGGGGTCGCTGCAACGGCCCTCGACCTCGGCCCTCAGAGCCGCGCCGTAGACCTTCAACGTGGGCGGCCCCCCGGGGGTCGCTGCAACGTGCCGGCGCCCGACAGGCGGGCGAGGGCCGTGCTCCTTCAACGTGGGCGGCCCCCCGGGGGTCGCTGCAACCCTTGCCCCCGCGTGTGCGTTGGTAGTCGTGCGCACCTTCAACGTGGGCGGCCCCCCGGGGGTCGCTGCAACCCTATTATCGGCAGGTCGAACGCGCGCGCGAAGTGCGCTGCGCTCGTGGCGTCGAACGAGTTACGACCGCTGCGAAGCGACGCTGCCAGTCCAGCGCCGATCATCGAGGCCATCCAGCGTGGGCGGCCTCCGGGGGTCTTCCATTTCACGTCGTTAGGCGCACTCGGGTTTCCCAACAGCCGATTGCAACGACCCCCGGAGGCCGCTCCAACCCTATTGTCGTCACGCCGTCCCGACGCTGCGCGAAGTACGTAGCGCTCTTGGCGTCGAACAAGTCGCGACCGCTTCGACGCGACGGTGCCACCTCCGCCCCGCCCTCCGCCCTCCGCCGCTGCGCCGCTGCGAGACGCGAACGCGGCGCTTCACGCGACGACCGGGATGCGCGCCTTGTCGAAGCCGCAGAGCTCTTCGCCGCGCGCGACGCAGAAACGATCCGTCATGCCCGCGACGTATCGCACCGCCGCACCGAGCGCCTCGTCGCTGCCCGGCTCGACGAGGCCCGTCGCACCCGGAACGAGCTGCGGGTCGCGCGCGTAGCGCAGCACGAGCCCGACGATGAGCGGACGCGCCGCCTCGCGCTGGCGCCGGGCGAGCTCCGAGGAGTAGATGAGCTCGAAGTTGGCGGCTCGGAACGCGTCGAGCGCCTCGGCGAGCGGCTCCGAGAGCCCGACGACCTGCACCTCCCGAGCCACCGCCACGACGTCCGAGATGAGCGCTGCGATCTGCGCCCCCTGCGTCGCCCCGAGCCGCCGCACGACAACGGCGGGGAGCTGGCGCGCCGAGACGAGCCCCATCTCACAGGCGTCGCTCCAGTCGTGGCAGACGTACGCGATGCGGTCCGCGAGCGACACGACCGCCCCCTCCGCGCTGAGCGGACTCGGCCGCGACCACGAGTGGTTCCGCACGCCGTCGAGCGTCTCTAGGCACAGGTTGAGCGCCGCGAGCACCTCGGCGCCTGCGACCGCGTGGTCGTACCCCGACGGCACGATCGAGTCGAGGACCGCCTCTCCGGCGTGCCCGAGCGGCGTGTGGCCGACGTCGTGGCCGAGCGCGATCGCCTCGGCGAGCGGCTCCGAGAGGCCGAGCGCGACTGCGATGGACCGCGCGATCTGGGCGACCTCGAGCGAGTGGGTCAGC
This sequence comes from Actinomycetes bacterium, assembly GCA_021846485.1. Classification (GTDB taxonomy): domain Bacteria; phylum Actinomycetota; class Acidimicrobiia; order Acidimicrobiales; family Palsa-688; genus JAKAQB01. The sequence goes on along the minus strand of JAJZWW010000369.1, from coordinate 1,393 downwards.
CTGGTCCGGACGTGGTCGGGCGGCGAGGCGACGACCTGGGTCTTGCCCGCGAGGCGGCGGAACGGCTTGGAGTGCAAGATCCTGTCCCGGTCCCGCTCGAAGCAGCTGCGCAGCGGGTCCGGCGCCTCGCCGGCCATGCGCCGCCCGGCCCCCAGTCCTCGACAGGCGCTCGGGCTCAGACGACGCTCTCCGCGTTCGCGTGCCGCCCTGTCCGAGAGGACCGGCTCGACGCGCACCGCCACGTCCGCGTGCGGGACGCGCACGCCGTCGACAGACATGCCCGGACGCTCGAGCCATGCGTCGAGCGCTGCGTCGCAGGTCCCGCCGTCGTGCGTGACGATCGCTTCGTGCGTGGTGCTCACATCACGCGAGTCGTCCCCTGCACAGGCGACGCTGCGTCACTGGCCCCTGCCAACTCGACCGGCCAGGTGCGTCGACGAAGCGCCACACGCTTCTGGCCACGTCCGGGCGAACGAAGGCATCAACGGTGACGCCACTCCTTCTCGTGCGCATATCGCCTTCCCTCGTTGGAGCGCTCAGGTTGCTCAGAACGCGACCCCTGCTCGCATCGCGGCCACGACCCTGATCCGCTCCGGCACGGCTGGGTTCTCGGCGAGCGCACGGTGAATCGCTGGCGCCTTCGACCGGCTCAGCCTGTCTGCTGCTTCCTCACTGATGCGTGGGTTCGATGCAGCCGCCCGACGCACGTAGGGACTCCTGTCCCTCGCTCCAGCCGCGATCACCTCGACCGGCGCCTTCGGGTTCCCGACCGCCGCCGACCACACTTGTGGGCTGTTGTCCCCAATCCCGGCCCTGATCACCTCGACCGGCGCCTTCGGGTTCCCGACCGCCGCCGCCCGCACCCACCAGTTCTTGTCCTGTGCCCCCGTCGTGATCACATCAATCGGGGCCCTTGTGTTCCCGACCGCCGCCCTCCGCACATGCCTGTCCTCATCCTGCGCCGCGGCCCTGATCACCTCCTCGGGCGCGCTCGGGTTCAAGACCGCCGCCTGCCGCACGTACCAGGCTTCGTCCCCCGCCCCCTGCCTGATCACCTCCTCGGGCGCATTCGGGTTCCTGACCGCTGTCCCCCGTACGTACCGACTCTCGTCCTGTGCCCCAGCCCTGATCACCTCGATCGGGCATGTGCGACCACGAAGGGCCGCCACCTTCTCATCGGCGTCCAACCGCGCGAAGGCATCGAGGCTGGCAGTGCTCCGCCCCATGACACCAGCTCCCTCCGGTGCGTTCACGTCGCTCCCAGCAGGACCCCAGCCCGCATCGCGGCCACGACCCTGATCCGCTCCGGCACCGCCGGGTTCTTGGCAAGCAGCTGCTGGATCACGGGTGTCTTCGACCTGCTGAGCCTCTCGGCTGCTTCCTCACTGATGTG
>JAJZWW010000368.1 GCA_021846485.1 Actinomycetes bacterium | reverse complement strand
GCTGCACCCACAAGGCCTCGGCCTCTATGCCGTCGGTGGTCGGCGCAACACGCCGGGGCTGCGCCGAGAAGAAGTCGCGCAGCTCGCAGGCGTGAGCGTGACGTGGTACACGTGGCTCGAACAAGGCCGCCCCGTCGACCCGAGCGCCCAAGTCGTCGACGCCCTCGCCCGGGCGCTCCGGCTCGACGCCGAATCCCACCGCCACCTGCGCCGTCTCGCCGGCCTGGCCGTCCCCGAGCCCGACCAGATGCCCGACGACGTCGGCCCCGAGCTCAACCGGCTGCTCGCCACCATCGAGCCCGCACCTGCATGCCTGCTCGGGCCCCGCTTCGACTTCCTCGCCTGGAACGACCCTTTCGACCGGCTCTGGGAGCCTGGCTCGCTCCCCGAGCGGCGGCGGAACCTCATGTGGCTCTACTTCGCCAAGAGCACCACCGCGCGCAGAACCGTCGGCTGGCAAGAGCGCGCCCGCCACCTTCTCGGCCAGTTCCGGGCTGCTGCCGCCGAGCACCCTGGCGACGAACGCTTCGCCGAGCTGATCACAGCCCTGCACGAAGAAAGCGAGCGGTTCTGCGAGTGGTGGAGCCGCTACAACGTCGAGCAGGCCCTCACGGGAAAGATCACCGTCCGCCACCCCGACGTCGGCCTCATCCACATCGACGTCATCGAGGTGAAGTTCCCCGCCCACCCAGGGCTCACCATGTCCGTCCACGTCCCTGCCCGAGCATCCGACCAGGACAAGATCGCGCGCCTGTATGCCACCACTGAGCCCTCCTGCACTCCCGCCAGGACCAGAGCGATTCGGCCCGTTCCAGGGTCACAGTCCAGGTCGAAGCCTGTGGATGGCACCCCCACCAACAGGTCCGGAACCGGTCGATGATGCCTTCTCCCATGTCGGTGGCAACCGAGATGGCGGTGCTCGTCGCTGCGCCAACCACGGTGAGTTCGATGATGGACATGCGCCGTAGTCGACGTTGCCTATCGTCGTTGCCTATCGTCGTTGGGTACCCCCGCCTCGATGAGCCTAAAGTTGCAGCCCGCTGTGCGGGTGGGCAGCATTCCGTTCGACCCGTCTGACCCGTCTCCGAATCGGGATGCTCACTCCGCGGCGTTTCCGCGCGGCGCGGACCAAAGGTGGGCTGTGTTCGGGATCTGGGACGAGGGCGGGAGTCATGTCTCTGGCGACCTGGGATGGTGCTTGATCATGGCGCCGCGGCGCCGGTGAGGTTGAGGCCGATGACGCCTGCGACGACGAGCGCGATGGAGATAAGCTTGGGGATTGAGGCGCTTTCTCCGAGGAGGAGCATCCCGAGGACTACCACTCCGACCGAGCCGATCCCGGTCCATACGGCGTAGGCGGTGCCGACTTCGAGGTGTCGGAGGGCGAGGGTGAGTAGACCGAAGCTCAGGAGCGCGCAGGCTGCGAAGCCGACGGTGGGCCAGAGGCGGGTGAAGCCGTGGCTGAGCTTGAGGAGCACGGCGAACCCGGTCTCAAAGAGTCCGGCGGTGACGAGGATCAGCCACGCCACGGTGGTCCCTCCGCTGTGTGCGTCAGCTGGCGGTATGGGGTACGAGGACGATCGCCCTCGCGCCGCAGGGATCCAGGCGGCCGTCGGCGTTGCTTCATCGCCATGACGGGGCTCCGGAAAGATCGAGTGACGGGCGGGCGTTGACCTCGAGGCGTGCGGCTTCTTGTCGCAGTTGGTCATTGGCAACAGCGAGTACCCGGTCGATGTCCCATTGGGCTCGGGCGACGATGCGGTCGTGCTCTTCTTTTGCCCGTTGGCGTGCTTCGGTCTCGAGGTGGTCGCTGATGCTCCGGCCCGCCCCGATGATGGCGCCGGCCTGCCTGCGGGCGTCGGTGAGCTTGGCGTGGTACTCGGCCTCGGCGGCCGCGAGGAGCTGCTCGGCTCGCCGCGCTGTCTCGATCGAGGAGCGGATCTCCTCTTGCCGTCGGTCCATCGCGGCTCGCAGGTGTGGGAGGACGAAGCGTGCGACGATGCCGAGCACGGCGGCGAACACTCCGATCTCGACGAGGACGGTGGCATTTGGCACGAGGAAGTTAGCGGTTGCGAGCATCGGGCTCACCTCTCTGTTGGGGTAGGGACGGTGTGGGCGGGCATCTCATCTCGGGCTCGCGCCACGGCTGGCCCTCCGGCGGGGGCCCGGTCGTCGTCGGGGTCGCCTCCGGGTGGTGGCCCGCCGTCGGGCTTGAGGGCGGTTTCGAAGTACAAGACGCTGAGTAGGGCGAAGAGGAAGGCTTGGACGACGGCGACGAACATGGCGAAGAGCTTCCAGGCGAGCAGCGGTAGCGGGGCGAGGTGCGGGGGGAACAGCTCGAGGATGAGGGTCGCCATGACGGTTCCGGCGAACACGTTGCCGAACAGGCGCAGCGCCAGCGTGATCGGTTTGGCGATCTCTTCGATGAGGTTGATCGGGAGGAGCCATGGTGACGGGCGGAGGTAGTGGTGGAGGTAGCCGCGAACCCCCCGCGCCCGCAGCGACGCGCCGTGCACGAGGAGGATGACGAAGCCGGCAAGAGCGACGGTGAGGTTGATGTCTCCGGTGGGCGACGGGAGGGCCTTTGGGGACCCGCTTGGGATGAGCTCGAGCCAATTGGCGATCAAGATGAACACGAACAGGGTGATGGCGAGCGGGACGATCCTGCGTCCGGTGGGGCCGATGGTGCGTTCGACTTGGCGCTCGGTGGCGCTGACGAGCGTTTCGAACAGCAGCTGCGCCCGATGCGGCACGCCGCTGGTGGTTCGCAGCCGTACGTAGAGACCGAGACCGATCACGACGATCCCCGCGACCAGCGACGCTGCGATGGTGTCGGTGTTGAAGGTGGCTCCACCCAGGGTGATCGTGTCGTGCACGCCGATGTCGATTCGGCCCGCGGCGGCCAGGGTCTGTGTGTTCATCTGTTGCTCCGGATCGGGGGTGACGGTTCGGGTGCCAGTGGCAGGCTCGATCTTCCTGCGAGAGGCCTGGGGTCTTGGCGCGTCGGCGAGGGCGCCGGTCGGCGAACCGTGCCGGACTGGCCCGCCTGGCTGCGATGCCTGCTGTCCTTTCCGTGTGGCCGGTCTCCTACGCCGGCCATCTCTGTCGGTGACATGTCTCGGTTGGGTTCTTCGTGCGCTTGGCGTGGTGAGGCGGATGTCGGGTGACGGTTCATGCGCCTGTGCCACCAGTGCCCGGCGATGGCGGCGGCTGCGCCGAGGACGAGAAGGCCAAGGCCGCCCCAGTGCGCGGCGCCGGTGGCCTTGGTGTAGGCGTCCCCCAAGCCGTAGCCGAGGGCGGTGAAGGCGGCCGCCCAGGCGATGCCCCCGGCGGCGTTGGCGACTAGGAAGCTGCGGTAGCGCATGCCGGCTGCTCCGGCGAGCGCCGGGACGACGGGGCGGATGTACGCGGTGACCCTGCCGGCGACGACGATCCACGCGCCCCAACGGGTCATGAGACGCTCGACGGAGTGCACGGTCCGCTCCCGTCGCCGCAGCGAAGGGCGGGACAGTAGCGCGGGCCCGAAGCGCCGCCCGATCTCGTAGCTGAGCGAGTCGCCCAGGACCGCTCCCGCCGCGACGACTGCGATCATCACCGGCAGCGACACCCGCCCTTGGCTGGCGATCACGCCGCCGAGGACCACGGCGGTCTCTCCTGGGAGGATGAAGCCGAGCAGGAACACCGCCTCGCCGAAAGCGAGCCCGCCGACGAGTGCGTAGGCGGCGGGGGCGGGCAGGCCGGCGAGGCTGTGGAGGATCGAGCTCATGGTCTCAGCCAACCTGGCCGTTCCGCAGCACAGGTGAAGGAGGAGTGGAGGTCCGATGGAGACCGCGGCGTGGCTGCCGGCGCGGCCATGGGCCGCAGGGCTCTATTTCCGTCTGCGCCCCGTG
>JAJZWW010000367.1 GCA_021846485.1 Actinomycetes bacterium | reverse complement strand
CGCCGGCCACCAGGGCGCCGGCGAGCGCGGCGGCGGCCAGGCGCGCCCCGAGGGCCCGCCACTGGCGGGCCGGCGGCCGGCGAGCCGCACGCCTGCGGGAGGAGACCTCGCTCGAGCTGCTCACGTCGATGACTCCTAGTTCGGCCGGTCGGAGCCGAAGCTTCACCCTTCCGGCCCTGGCGGCCCGCCGCCGGTGGTCACCACTCCTCCCGGGCACCGGCGCCCCCGGCGATCAGCCCGTCGGCGACCGGGGGGCGGCGGCGACCTCGGGGGCGACCGGCGCGGCCCCCTCCAAGGTGGAGAGGATCGCCTCGGCGAGCGCCTTCGCCGAAGCGGGGTCCAGCTCGACCGCGACCCGGGCGGCGGGACCGGCGCCGGGGGCGAGGAAGTCGATGTTCAGCGAGTGCTCGGCGGCGAGGTGCACCGGGTGGTCGAAGTAGACCATCGCCTCGCTCAGACCCACCCAGCCGGCGGTGGGCGCCCCGTCGGGGGTCCCCCGGGTCCCGGCGGTCCCCGGACCGACGCCGGTCGTGGAGGGGCCCTTGCCGCTGGCGGTCACCCCGAAGCTCTCGGTCCGGTAGGTGCACATGCGCCCTCAGGCCCCGAGGTTGCGGCCGAAGAACTGCCAGATCAGCTCCCAGCCGCGGTTGGCCGCCTCCACCCGGTAGGCGGGGCGGTCGACGGAGAAGAACGAGTGGCCGGCCCCCTCGAAGCTGTGCATCTCGTGGGCCTTGCCCAGCTCGGTCAGGCGCCTGTCGATCTCCGCGACTTCCGCCGGCGACGGGTGGGTGTCCTCCGCCCCGAACAGCCCGAGGACCGGGCAGGAGATCCCCTCCGCCTGGTCGATGACCGGGGTGATCGACAGGCCGAGCCCCTCGGGCGGGGTGCCCACGATGAACGCCCCGTAGCAGACGACCGCCGCGTCCAGCGGCATCCGACAGGCGGCGAGGAAGCTCTGGCGGCCCCCGGAGCAGTAGCCGATCGTGCCCACCCTGCCGTTGGAGGTGGTGAGGCGCCGCAGCCAGTCGGCGGCCGCCCCGGCGTCGCCGAGGAACCGCTCGTCGGGCACCCCGCCGCCGGCGCGACTGGCGGCCGCCGCGTCGTCGGGGCTGGCACCTGGCGCGTCGCGGTAGTGCAGGTTGGGGCACAAGGCGTTGTAGCCCGCGACCGCGAAGCGGCGGGTGATCTCCTTGGTGGCCCAGTCGTAGCCGGGCATGTGGTGGATGACCACCACCCCGCCCAAGGGCCCGGGGCGGAGCGGCCGGGCGGCGTAGCCCTCGATCACGTCCCCGCCGTGGCCGACCAGCTGGACCGTCTCCGCCAACACTGCGTCGTACATGCGACCTCCTCGTGGAGAGCGCCCCGTCGGCGCCCCGACCCATCCTGTCACTTCGCCCGGCGAAGGATCGCCGGGGCCACTTCGCCCGGCGAAGGATCGCCGGGGCCACTTCGCCCGGCGAAGGATCGCCGGCGCGGCCGGCCGGTCAGACCCGGGTGGCGAGGTTGCGGGCGGTGTTGACCAGCCCGACGTGGGTGAACGCCTGGGGGAAGTTGCCCACCAGCCGCCCGACCCGGGGGTCGTACTCCTCGGAGAGCAGCCCGAGGTCGTTGGCCAGCCCGGCGAGCCGGCCGAACAGGGCGGTGGCGTCGTCGTGGCGGCCGATCAGCGCCAAGCAGTCGGCCAGCCAGAAGCTGCAGGGGAGAAAGGCCCCCTCGCCCCCGGGGAGCCCGTCGACGCCGGAGTCGTTCTGGTAGCGGCGCACGAAGCCGTCGACGAGCAGCTCGCGCTCCACCGCCTCGACGGTGGCGACCACCCGGCGGTCGTCTGGCGGCAGGAACCCCACCAGGGGGAGCATGAGGATGCTGGCGTCGAGCCGGTCGGCGCCGTAGTACTGGGTGAAGGCACCGACCTCGGCGTTCCAGCCGCGGTCCAGGACCTCGGCGTGGACCTCGTCGCGGGCCTGGCGCCAGTCGTCCACCGGACCTTCCTTGCCGTAGCGCTCCACCGCCCGCACCGCGCGGTCGAAGGCCACCCAGGCCATCACCTTGGAGTGGGTGAAGTGCCGCCGCGGCCCGCGCACCTCCCAGATCCCGTCGTCGGGGTCCCGCCAGTGCTCGGTGACGAAGTCCATCAGCGCCCGCTGCAGCGCCCAGGCGACCGGCGGCTCGGAGATCCCGTGGCGCCGGGCCCGGTCGGTGGCGTCCATCAGCTCGCCGTACACGTCGAGCTGGAACTGCTCCGAGGCGGCGTTGCCGACCCGCACCGGCTTGGACCCCTCGTAGCCGGGGAGCCCGTCGACCTCGAACTCGGTGAGCCGCCGCTCCCCCCCCGGCCCGTACATGATCTGCAGCTGGTCGGGGGCGCCGGCGGTGGCCCGCACCACCCACGCCATCCACGCCTCGGCCTCCTCCCGGCAGCCGGCCTCGACCAGCGCGTCGAGGGTCAGCGATGCGTCGCGCACCCAGCAGTAGCGGTAGTCCCAGTTGCGCACCCCCCCCAGATCCTCGGGAAGCGAGGTGGTGGCCGCGGCGACGATACCCCCCGTCGGCGCGTAGGTCAGCGCCTTCAAGGTGACCAGCGAGCGGGTGACCAGCTCCTGCCAGTGGCCGTGGACCGCCTTGACCCGGCCGCTCCAGCTCTCCCAGTACTCCCCGGTCGCCTCGAGCGCCGCCCCGAGCTCGATCGGCGCCGGCGGCGGCTCGAAGGAGCGGTGCCAGCCGAGGCAGAAGCCCACCTCCTCGCCGGCGGCCACCCGGAACCCGGCCCGGCTGCGGTGGTCCTCACCCCTCAGGCTCACCGCGGTGTCCAGGCACAGCGCCTCGGGTCCCGACACCGCCGAGAGGCCCCGTCCGGTGTGCTCCACCCACGGCACGGACTCGCCGTAGTCGAAGCGGACGACCAGCTCGGTGGTCATCTCCACGTCGCCCTCCAGGCCCTCCACCAGACGCACCAGCCGGGGGTGGACGTGGCGGGGGGGCATGAAGTCGGTCACCCTCACCCGGCCGGAGGCGGTGGTCCACTCGGTCTCCAGGATCGTGCTCGCCCCCCGGTAACGCCGGGTGGTGGCGGTCACCTCGCCGGTGGGGGCGAGCAGCCAACGGCCGTGGTCCTCGTTGCCGAGCAGTCGGGCGAAGCAGCTCGGCGAGTCGAAGCGCGGCAGGCACAGCCAGTCGACCGAGCCGTCCCGGCCGACCAGGGCGGCGCTGTGGGTGTCGCCGACCAGGGCGTAGTCCTCGATCGGCGAGCTCATCGGTGTCCATCGGGGCGGGCCACGGCGGCGACCCTACGCGATGCCCCGGCGCGCGGACGCCCCCGGGTGGCGCGGGCGCGTACCGTCGCCCTGTGCGCCGCTCGCCGCTCCCCCGGGTCGTGGCCGCGGCGGCGCTCCTTTGGGGCCTGTGGACCCTCCTCGTCGGCCAGCTCGACCCCGAGGACTCCGTCGTCGGGGTGGCCGTGGCCGCTGCCGGCGTGACCGCCGGCTGGCTCGCCGCGCGCGCTGCCCCTCGGGACCCCGACGCCCTCGGCGACTACGAGGCCGCGCTCGGAGCGCTCGGAGCGAGCGCCACGGACCACGCGGCCTGGGTGCGCCTCGCCCTCGCCTGCCCGCCCGGGGACGAGCCGCACGCCGCGCGCGTCGCTGCGCAGCTCGCTGCGCAGTCGCGCTCGATGCGCCTCGTCCCGCTCGACGCGGACGCAGCGCGCCGCGTCGCCGAGCAGGCCCTCGTGCCGTGGGCTCGGGCCGCCGCGGCCCGGCGCTCCACCCTCGGCGAGCCCCTCGCGCCCGTCGAGCCCGTGCCTCCGCTGCGCGAGGACGCGGCGCTGCTGCGCCTCGGGCACCAGCACGTCGAGGTCTGGCACGCCGACGAGCTGGCGCGCGTGCCGGTCGCCGCCGAC
>JAJZWW010000366.1 GCA_021846485.1 Actinomycetes bacterium | reverse complement strand
CGACGAGGAGGTCCAGCGGCTGGAGGCTTCGGGCGCGGCGCTGGTCGAGCCCAACAGCCATTCCGGCCACCGCTGGGCGGTCATGGCCGACCCGGAGCGCAACGAGTTCTGCCTGCACTGACCCCCGACCAAGCGGCGGTGTCGGCGTACCAGATGACCGCCACCCACCTCGGCTGAGGAGTCGCCGTAGGCGATCGGCTTGTGCACCGCGGAGGCACCACGTCGCGCATACCGCGGTATGCTTGCCCCGTGGCGAGTGAGCGAGTGACGATCACCATCCCCGGCGACCTGGTCGAGCAGGTGAAGGCACGATCCGTGAGCGGGGGGATCAGCGGGTGGATTGCCACGGCAGTAGCCCACGAGCTCGAGCACGAGCACTTGGGTGAGCTGGTCGAGGAGCTGGACGCCAAGCTCGGGCTTCCCGATCCGGCCATGATGGCCGAGTTCGAGGCCCTCATGGACCAGGTGGAGACAGCCCAGGGTACACGCCGGCATCGAGCCAGCTGAGTGGCCGGGGTCGTCGTCTTGGACACGGGGGCTGTCCTGGCCCTGGCCGCTCGGCCGACTCGCGAGACGACCCGCCGCTTGCACGCAGCACTCTCGGTGGCCCGCGGGCGTGGCGCCTTGGTTCGGGTCCCTTCGACCGTCCTGGCTGAGGCCTACCGAGGAGGCAGCCAGGACGCCAACGTGGACCGGGCCATCGACCGAGCTGGGCGGGTGGTCACCACCGGCAGGCGGATGGCCCGCCTCGCGGGTGGGTTGCTCGCTTCCAACCGCCTGGACTCCTGCCACGTGGTGGACGCCCTGGTCGTGGCCACCGTCGTCGCCCTCGGGGGCGGCATCGTGGTCACCGGCGACCCTGACGATATGAACGTCCTGGCCGCTCCCTAGCCCCATGTCCAGGTGTGGGCGTTGTAGCTCCGCCCGAGCCCGGGACGAGCACGGCTCGGACCACCTGGCTGTCGCAGGAGCCGATCGATCTACGGCAGGGAGGTGTCAGGCTGTCGCAGTGGGCGCTGAGGACATACCTCGATCGTTACCAACTCGGGTCAAGGATGGCCGCGCCTGGCGTATCGGCACCGCTGTCAAGGTGGCGTGGATCGGCGACGGCACCTCGGTGACCAAGGCCATCACCGCTGCGATCCCGCCGGTCTTCGACGCCTACGCCACCGTGGAGCTCCCCGAGGCCGGCGGCGCGTGGCCCGATGACGCCAGCACCGCCACGACGACGCCCTATTGGCGCTGTTGAGCCGGCACGCGGCGCCTCAGCCGTGGTGGCTCGGTTACCTCGACACCGGCGCCGATGACATCGTCATCCCCGACGCGCCGCCAGTGAGCTCTACACCGGCTGGCGTTACGTGCTGGTCGAAGCCGGTCCCCACCAGGCGGCCGAGTGGCGTCAAGAGCACCGGGCGTCGTTCTGGAAGGGCGCCCTGCCCAACCTGATGTTCCCAGCCGATCGTTCCTGGCTGGTCTCGACGCTGTGGGACGACGACTGGACCTGCGTCGGCGGCCCCGGAGCGTTGGTGGACGACCTCGTGCGCGACCCCATACTGGGACCTCGGGCCCGGCGGGTGGCTCTCGACCATGACGCCACGCCACCAGGGCACCGGGCCTGGTGATCGCCACCTCCCGGCCCTACACATCGCTCGGTGGGCCGCCGCGCACCGACGCGTCACCTACCCCGGCACGGTCTCAGGGTGGCCGTAAGCCGATCCCTCACCGGCACCGCCGAAAGGCTCGGCCACCCCGGAGCCAGCCCGGTTACGGTTGGTCGGCGTGAGCACCGATCCTTCCTTCGCCGGTCGGCCGGGCCTACGTGAGGTCGTTCGGCGCCGCTGGAAGTACGCCCCGCCGCCGTGGGTGATGTACGACGCCTTGGTCGAGGAGCGCTCCAGGTGGTTGATCGTCGAGCCCGGAGAGCCGTCGCCAGCGGTGTCCGCGAGCAGTCGAGCGGAGCTGGTCGTCCTCGAGCCGTGGCTCGACCCGGCCGTAGCTGCTATGGAGGTGCGCATCGCAGCTGACGGCCCCGGCTCGGCGGCCACGGTCATCGCTTACGCCGACGCCGATGAGCTGGACCCCGATACCCGCCGCCGGATTCGCCACCGGTTGGGCGTCTGCTTCGGCGCAGCGCTGCGGGACTGGGTGGACGAGCCGCACTGGTAACCGCCCCCAGGCCGTGGGGGCGACCGGGGGCCCGTCCGAACCGTCGCCGCACCCGATCAGCCATCCTTTTTCGGTGATCGCTCCAAGCGGGGCCAGTTGGGTGAAGCCGTGTCGCGGCAGGTTGAGCTACTGGGACGTCCCGGAGGCCTCAATCGTGAAGTCAGCGATCCGCCTGGTTGGGAGTTCGCAAGCCGAGCGGCCAACCGATCGTGCTCGGTGAGCCCGGAGCCGCCGTAAGTCGCTCGCCTTCGTGTCGTCGGGACGAGAGAATGGGCAGGATGATCACCGAGCAAATGCCAGCGACGTGGCCGCCGCCTCTGGGCTTGGGGCAGCCACTCCGCTTCGTCGTCGTCGATCCGGCGACAAATAGGCGGTCGGCCACGTGGCGGGTCTGGACCGGCAAGAAGGTTGACGACGTGTACCTGTGCGAGTCAGTGACGGGCGGCGACTGGAAGGTCAGCCACCACAACGAGTGGAAGTGGCGCATCGCCATGACCAAGGAGCGGGCAGAGTCCGACGGCGTCGACCGTGTCGCGGCTGTCGAGTGGCGTGACGAACCCGACCGCGGCTGGAGCGAAGGGGCGGGCCTGCTCATTCCGTGCGCCTACCTCCGCAGATCCGAGAAGCCCCTGAAGTCGTCGGTGGTCCAGATCCCTCCCTCGCCGGCCCACTCCTGCGTCCGCATCCGGCTGCTGTTCGAGGAGCCTGGCGCCGTAGGCGTCTGTTTCGGCCGAGGCTTCCCGGTCGGCGTTCTCAACCGGTTAGGGGGTGGGCGGGTGTACGTACTCGCTGATCCGATCTCTCTGTCGGCTCGGACCTACGCGGAACTCTCGGCAGCCTGCGACGTGGCACGCGCCGAACGCTCGACCGACCAGACCTACCCTACGAACCGGTTCGTGTGGGTCGTCCGTCTCGGGGACCAGCCCGTTCAGGTCGATCTCAGCGTGGACTAACCCCTACAGCTGCCGACTGGCAGGTCCGCTCGGCGGCGGAAACCTCAACCCGTACCCGCGACGGGACGAAGCGGCGCGGCTGCTGGAATCGCTCGGTCACCGTGTCGAAACCGGCTTCCCGGAGCGCTGGCCGACTCGAAGTGGGACGAACAGCTCAAGCCGTTGCGGGCCACCGCGCCGTCACCGTCGCCGAGCTGGCAACGGCCCTCGGGGGCGAGATCACCTCCGATGGCGTCGAACCCGTTTGTCGGGCACGGGCTCGAGGCTGCCCGGGGCGTCACCGCCGTGGACTACGCCCAGGCGCTCCCCGCCGGCGCCAGGTGCCGTCGCGCCTTCCACCAATGGTGGTTCAAGGGCGCCTGGAGTGACGAAGGTCGACCTCGCCCTGTCGGACAGCGAGTGGTCCGTTCAGCGCGCCGAAGGCCAACACTCATGCTCATGGCCTCCGGCCTCCCCCTCCCTGGCAATGGCCCGGTAGCCGGTCCTCCTGATGCTGAGACACGGCGTCACTCTGTCGAGGACCCTTGGTCGTCGAGAAAGCGGAACCACTCCACCACGACCGGCTCGTTGTGTCGTAGCTCCCAGGTGGAGTCACCAGCGTCAGCCCGGATCATCTCGATGGTCTCGCCCCAGAACGCTTCATGGGCCCGGCGCCACTCGGCCGCGTCGGCGAAGTCCTCGCCTTCATCCCTCGCCACGTCGTCACCGACTTCGTCGAGCGGGATGATTCGGACTCGTGTCGTCTCGATCATCCCGTGCCTGCGGCCGGCGTGGTCGACCAGCTCCGAGTGCT
>JAJZWW010000365.1 GCA_021846485.1 Actinomycetes bacterium | reverse complement strand
CAAGCAGCCCAGCAGCGCTTCGCCCACACGTGATGGTGTCTTAGGCACTGACTACAGGAAAGAGAAATTCCTTGAATTTGCTTGACATAGGAGCATCGTAGACCGCGGTGCCTCCCGAGAGCGGCTTGCCGCCGTGGTCGGTCTTCGCCCCCGCGGCCGTGCCGCCCGAGCACGCCGCGAGGGTGAGCGCGCCGGCCGCCACCAACGCGGTGAGGCTGAGCAGGCCACGGCGACGGCGCCTGCCGCCCGGTGCTCGACCGCTGACGGTGGCGGTGACCGTCAAGTCCTCCGTCGACAACTCGTGCCCTCCCTCCGCGATCCACGAAGCCTTGACTTCCCGGCGAGTCTCCCGCGCCCCGCCTATGATCCGCCAGTACCTGCTGGGCAACCTTCCTGGACCCGGTGAGCACAGATGGACCTCCGCCTCCTGCGCTACTTCCTCGCCGTGGTCAGCTGCGGGTCGCTCTCGGGCGCCGCGAGGGTGGTCCACGTGGCGGAGCCGTCGCTGTCCCGCCAGATCCGCCAGCTGGAGCGCCGGCTCGGTCTCGACCTGTTCGCCCGCGAAGGCGGACGTCTCGCCCTGACCCCCGCAGGGCGTCGCTTCGTGCCGATCGCCCGCGACCTCGTTGCCCGCCTCGACGAGGCCGTCGCTGCGGCGCGCGCCCTGGGCGATCCGACCTCGGTCGTGTTGCGGGTGGTCGCCCACGCGACGACGATCCGAGACGTGGTCGCTCCGTTCGTGGCGAGCGGCGGCAGCCCGCTCGCGCTGGACATCGCCGAGGCGTCCACCTCAGCGCATGCCGCGCTGGTCGCCGGCGGCAACGCCGACCTCGGCGTGTCGGCGGCGACACCGACCGACGAGCTGTCCAGTCTCCTGGTCGCCCGCTTCCCGCTGTTCGCCCAGGTGCCACCCGGCCGGCGGAGACCACGTGGAGCTCTCCCGGCTCGCGTCGTTGCCCCTCGTCGTGCTCGACAGCCGCTCGGCGTCCAGGGCACTCCTGGACCACGCCGCGGCCGAGGCGAACGTCGCGTACCACAAGGCCTTCGAGGTGGGCCTCGCCGACGCCGCCCAGGCGCTCGCGGCGAGCGGGCAGGGCGTCGCGATCGTCAGCGACGAACCACGCTTCGGGCTCGTGGCCGTCCCGGTCCACGCCGGGGGCGCCCCCTTGACCCTCCCGGTGTTCGCCATCTGGCGCCGGGACCACTACGCGGCCGACCACCTCGCCCGTCTCGCCGCCGAGCTCACCTCCTACTGCTCCCGGCGCTTCCCCACCCGGCCTTCCGGTCAGGCTGCGCATCGAGGCTGCTCGGCCAGGTACGAAGGAGAAACTTGCCCGCTGGACTTCTTCGAGTCCTCGCGGTAGCGAGGGCGGCTACTGACATGCGGCGGCTGTAGGCCGGGCGAGCAGCCGCTGCGCCATGTCAACCTCACCTCCCCGCAGGGCAGGATGTGGCTCCAGAACAGCGGAGCTACCAAGCCGAGCGCTAACAGTCCTTTCACAGACTTCGACCTGGTGGTTTGATCCTTGAGAAGTCCAGTTGCAGGCCGAACCCGAAATCACTCGGGCCCCGGCCACTCGATGAGCATGAGGCTCGCATCGTCCTGCAAGGCGTCGGCGCGATGGCCGAACACCTCGACGACCACGCGTCGCAGGACCTCCGCAGCTAGCAGACCGTCCCCGAGATGGCGCTCGAAGAGGGTGACGAGGCGTTCCACGCCGAACTGCTGGCCGCCAGAGGGGCGCGCCTCGACCACCCCGTCGGAGTAGTAGAGGATGCGATCCCCCGGCTCGAGGTGGTACTCGCCGACCACCGGGTCGGTGATGCCGAGCCCGAGGGGGAGGCACGGCTCTACCGTCGGTTGGGCCACAACGTGGGCGCCGCGGGCGACGAGTGGCCCGGGGTGGCCGGCGTTGACCCACTCGAGCCGTCCCGTCGGGAGGTCGAGCTGCCCGATGTGGCCGGTGACGAACAGCTCCCCGTCGAACTCCGCCTGGACCGACTCGTCGATCCGGCAGGCCGTGGTGGGCAGGTCGAGCCCGCGCCTGCGGCCGTGGCGGTACCCGGCGAGCACGACGGCGCTGCCGAGCGAGGACCGCAGGCTGTGGCCCATCGCGTCGAGGAAGGCGAAGGAGAAAGTGTCGCCGTTGACGGCATAGTCGAAGGCGTCGCCACCGACCTCGTAGGCGGGCTCGAGCTTGGCCGCGATGGCAAGACCGGGACAGCGGAAGGCCAGCGGTGGCAGCAGCATGTCCCACTGCACCTCGGCCGCCAGGCTCATGTCGCCGCGGCGGCGTCGCATCTCGATCAGGTCGGTGTAGCGGTTCGCGGTCCGCACCAGATGGCCGATCAGGCGGCCCAGGTCCTCGCACAGCTCCGAGCTCGCCTCGTCGCGGCGGGCGAACCCCACTTCCAGCACGCCTATCTGCTCGGCCCGTTCACGGATCGGCGCCCAGACCCGCCACCCCTCGGACGTCTCGGCGGCGACGACCTTCTGGGTCTGGAACGACCTCCCCGCCATGCTGCCCTCGATCCGGACCGGTGCCGGGCCTCCGACCGGGCCCACGGGCTCGCCGATCGGCTGCAGGGTCTCCTGCGCGTAGTCGACGACGTAGAGGGCCACGTGGGTGGCTCCCGCCGGCGCGAGAGCGTCGGCCACGTCGGCGACGAGGCGGTCCGGAGCCCGGTCGTTGGCTCGTTGGAGGAGATCCGTGACCGTCGCGGGTTGGCTCATCACCGGATGGTAGGAGCCGACCGGTCGACGTGGCTCTCGACGGCCCGCAGCGCCCCTCGCCGCACGTGCCTGGGGCGTGGGCACACCGCTGCGCGAGCCTTTCGATTCGAGCGACCGGACCCGGACCGTCAGCGTGCGCGACGTCGACCACCGTCGGGGCGCCCGCCGGAGCTGATCCTTCGGTCCCTGGCCCAGTGGTGCGCGGCGGTGGCGCCGCCAACGCCCGTTTTTGGCGATCTTCGCTCGCCCCCCTGATGCCGTCCACCGCGAATCGCCTCGGTCGACGATGGTCTACCGAAGCGCGGCAGCCCCTCGTGAGCGTCAGTCGCCCAGCGCCGCGGCCACGTCCGAGAGCTTCTGGACGAGACGCAGGGTGCCCGGAACGGCCCTGAACCCGCGGTGCTCGTAGAAGCTGGCGGCGGTGTCGTCGATGGCGTCGACCACCACGAACCGGGCAGCGACCACCTTGGTCGCCTCCACCACGCGGCCCAGAGCTTCAGCCAGCGCCACCGACCCGAGGCCCTGGCCCTGGAGGCGGCTGTCGAGCGCGAGGCGGGCCAACAAGGCGGCCGGGATGCGTTCCGGACTCCCCCGGCCCAGGGCTCGGGGAAGCTGGTCTTTCACCAGCACGTGACCAGCGAGGGTGGAGGAGGCGACGACCACGCCGTCGCCCAGGTGCCAGACGAAGGTGCGGGCCGTCCGCCGGGCTTCGGCTCCCCTGGCGTGCTGGGTCAGCCAGGAGTCGAGCGACGGCTGTCCGCTGGCAAAGGCCGCAAGCTCGTGGTGGTCTCCGAGTGCCTCGCTGACGAGGGCCACCCGGCCTATCGCCGGGCGATCTCGGCGGCCCGCTTCGCGGCAGCAGCCAGCGCGGGATTGGGCCGAGGAGGCTCTCCCAGAACAGCCAAGAGGTCGTCGAAGAAGTCCGGAGGGACCAGGGTCGCCGCCTCCTCGGCGAGGACCTCCTCCGCGCGAGCAGTGACGGCCTCACGTACGAAGTCACTAATCGTCATCTGGAGCAGGGAGGATGCCTGCTCCACCTCCCTGCGCTGTTCTGGTCGCAGACGCACTTCGATGCGCTCGCTTGCTGATCTGACCATGGTTCCTCCCGTCCCGCGCGATCGGACCGCTGTACGGCCAGATCGCAACCTGACGGGCGCGCGTCGGAGGCCGCGACCTGTCC
>JAJZWW010000364.1 GCA_021846485.1 Actinomycetes bacterium | reverse complement strand
CTGGCGGGGGTTGCCCTCGTCGTCGACCACCAGCTCGGCTTTGGTGTAGATGGCGTCTTCGCGGTTGACGAAGCTGAACTCGAACAGCTTGGACTCGGTGATCGCCTCGGTCGGGCAGGCCTCGACGCACAGGTCGCAGTGGATGCAGCGCAGGAAGTTGATCTCGTAGACGAACCCGTAGCGCTCACCGGGGGAGACCGGCGTCTCGGGCGGGTTGTCGGCGCCCCTCACGTAGATGCAGTGGGCCGGGCAGGCGCCGGCACACAGCTCGCAACCGATGCACTTCTCCATGCCGTCCTCGTAGCGGTTGAGGACGTGGCGGCCGTGACGGCGCTCGGGCTTGGGGACCTTCTCCTCCGGGTACTGGAAGGTCACCTTGGGCTGGAACGGCACCCTGCCGGTGACACCGAAGCCCTTGAAGAAGTCGAGGAAGCTGTCGATCGCGCTCATGTCGTCCCCATGCCCGTGGCCGGTCCGCCGGTGAGCGCCTCCTCGGAGCGGGCGTCGACCCTGGCGGCGGCCGACCCTACGTCGACCGCCCTCAGCAGCACCGCGAAGCCCACCAGGCTGCCGCCGACGGCCGCCACCCCCCAGGTCCAGTGGACCCGGAAGCCGGCGACGATCAGCAGCATGGCCAGCGCCAGGGGGATCATGCGCTTCCACCCGAGCTCCATCAGCTGGTCGTAGCGGAGGCGGGGAAGGGTGGCCCGGATCCACACGAACACGTACAGCACGATCAGGGTCTTGATCGCGAACCAGATGAGCCCGATCCACCCGGAGGTGGTCACCCCCGGCCCGTCCGGCCCGCCGAACCACAGCGTGACGATGATCGCCGAGTTGGTCACCAGGTTCATGTACTCGGCGAGGTAGAAGAAGGCGAAGCCGATCGAGCTGTACTCCAGGTTGAAGCCCCCCGACAACTCCTCCTCGGCCTCCACCAGGTCGAACGGCGCCCGGGTCATCTCCGCGGTGATGGCCACGGAGAACAAGGCGAACGGGATGATCCCGGTGCGGATCACGTTCCAGTGGTAGAGCGTCGGGCCGTGCTGGGACAGCCAGATGGCGCTGGTGTGCAGAGAACCGGTGACGAGCACGACGGTGGCGACGGTCAGGCCGAGCACCGCCTCGTAGGAGACCATCTGCGCGCTCGCTCGGACGGAGCCGAGCAGCGAGTACTTGGACCCCGACGACCAGCCGGCGAGCATCACGCCGTACACGCCGATCCCCGAGGTCATGAGCAGCAGCAGGATCCCCCAGGGAGGGTCGGCCAGCTGGAGGCGGGTGGCGTGACCGAAGAGGTGGATGGTGCCGCCGATCGGCACGATCGAGAAGGCCACGAAGGCGGGGACCACCGCCAGGTAGGGGGCCGCCTTGTACACCCATTTGTCGGCGCGGGCGGGGACGAAGGCTTCCTTGAAGAACAGCTTCGTCCCGTCGGCCAGCGACTGGAGCCAGCCCCCTGGCCCTGCGCGGTTGGGACCGTAGCGCACCCCGAGCCAGGCGACTGCCTTGCGCTCGTACATGACCATGAAGAGCACCGAGCCGAGCACCAGGGCGAAGATGCCGACGACCTTCACGAGCAGGATGCCCCACACCCCGATGGTGATGCCCCGGGAGAACAGCGGGTCGCCGACGTAGGCCAGCATCACGAGGCACCCCCTCTGGTGTCGACGGTCTCCACGCTGACCGTGACCACCGGGAGGGCGGCGTCGATCAGCGAGGTGGGCGACTGCCCGGGCAGGTTGAACCCCACCGCGACGCACCCGCGGGGGACGCCGGGATCGGTGAGCAACGGCAGGGCGAGCCGCCCCCGGGGGGAGGTCAGGATCACCGTCGCTCCGGGGGTGAAGCCCCGGGCGTCGATCTCGTCGGGGTGGATGCCTGCGGTCGCCGGGGTGGCGAGGGGGGCAAGGTGGTGACCGTGGGTCACCTGCGTGCCCGCGTCCCACATCCGGCGGCGGCTAACGAGGACCAGCTCGCCGGCCGGGGTCGGCGGCAGGCCGCGCGCCGGCGGGGCGGCGGGCACCCCGCAGAGCATGGGCGGGCAGGGCGTCGCGGGACTGCAAGCCTCTTCGGCGGTCCCGTCCGGGGGCGGGGAAAGGGCGGCCGGCTCTCCGGCCCGGTCCTCGCTGCCCTGCGCCCCGGGGAGGCTCGACCCGGCCACGACGGAAGGCACGGGGGCGTCGGCTCCGAGCGCTCCGGGGGGCACGGTGTGGCGCTCCGCGGAGGCGATCCCCGGGTCGGCCATGGGGTCGAGCGGGCGTGGCCGGCGCCGCTGCGCTCCGCCTTCGGGCAGCGGGACGACCAAGCCGTCGCGGCCCTCGGCGCCGGTGAGCAGCTTCCCCGGTAGGCCGGCGTGCAAGGGCGAGACCGCCACGATCTCCTCCCAGATCTCCTCCACCCGGCCGAAGCCGAGGTCGCCGCCGAGGTGCAGCGCCAGCTCCGAGGCGATCACCCAGTCCGGCCAGGCGACCCCGGGGGCGGTGACGATCGCCCCGAGGTGGCTGACCCTTCCCTCCAGGTTGGTGAAGCTGCCCGGTCGCTCGCCGTAGGCCGCGGCCGGCAGGACCACGTCGGCCCGGCGCGACGAAGGGGTGAGGAAGGTGTCGACGGCCACGACGAAGCGCGCCCCGACGAGTCCTTGCAGCGCGGCCCGAGCGTCGGGGAAGTCGGTCTCCGGGTCGGCACCGAGGAGCACCAGCGCCCCGATCCGACCCCGCGCGGCGGCCGCCAGGATCCCGGCGGTGTCCATGCCCGGGGAGGAGGGCAGCCCGGCGCCCCACTTCTCGGCGAACCACTCCCGACCTTCTTCCAAGCCCACCCTGCCCGGCAGCACGCCCGGGGACAGACCGAGATCGAGAGCCCCGTGGACGTTCGAGCGCCGCAGCCCCGAGAGCCAGGCGACCCCGGGTAGCCGGGCGAGGGAGGCGACCGCGCCGGCGAGCGCGTCGGCGGGCTCGGCCATCGACGCCCGGCCGAGGAGGACCACCACCGCGGGGCGCCGGAGATCTGCGTGCCCGCCGGAGGTTGGAGCCTCCGGCGCGGCCCGGGCGAGATGGGCGCGGATCTGGGCGAGATCCTCCGCGGGCACGCCGGCCACCTCCCCATCGGGCTCGGCGTCGGCGGTGATCGCCTCCACCAGCTCGGCCAGGCCACCGGGACGGTGGCGGGCGCTCAGCGCGGCGTAGCGGGTCAGTCCGGTGGCAGTGGGGGACAGCTCCACGATCTGCAGGCCCCGCTCCCGGGCGGCCGCCCGAAGCCGCAGGTGGAGCACCGGCAGCTCTTCTCTCGGGTCGGTGCCGAGGCTGACCAGGAGCGGCGCGTCGCAAGCTTGGTCGATGGTCGCCCGGGGCAGCCCGAGCAGGACGTCGGCCGCCACCCCGTCGCCGATCTGGGCGTCGAGGTGGTCGGTGCCGATCACCGCCCGGGCGAGCTTCCCCCAGGCGTAGGCGTCCTCGTTGGGGAGGCGGCTGCCGCCGACCACCGCCACCGAGGACCCCCCGCCGGCCGCCACCGCCCGGCGGATCCCGTCGGCGGCGGCTTCCAGGGCCTCCGCCCAGGACACCTCCACCAGCTCGTCACCCCGGCGCACGAGCGGGGCAGTGAGCCTCTCGGAGGAGTTGACCGCCTCGTGGTCGAAGCGGCCCTTGTCGCACAGCCAGGCCCAGTTGACCGGGTCGGAATCGACCCCGATCTTGCGGACCAGCTGGTCGCTGCTCGACTGCAGGGCCACCCGGCAGCCGACGCTGCAGCTCGTGCAGGTGCTCTCCACCTGCTGCAGGTCCCAGGGGCGAGCCCGGAAGCGGTACGGCGTGGCCGTGAGGGCTCCGACCGGGCAGATCTGCACGACGTTGCCGCTGAAGTAAGAGGTGTAGGGGTGGGTACCGGCGAAGGTGATGACCTCGGTGCGATCCCC
>JAJZWW010000363.1 GCA_021846485.1 Actinomycetes bacterium | reverse complement strand
GATGCCCGCTCGGCCCCGTCGACGGGGAGCTCGACTCCGCTCAGGTAGGCCGCCTGCGGCGAGCAGAGGAAGAACGTGGCGTCGGCAACGTCGTCAGGCGTGCCCAGGCGACCCATCGGCACACGTACTCCACGAGGCGATCGGTCCCGCTCGACAGGATCGCCGTGTCGATCTCGCCGGGGGAGACGGCGTTGACCCGTATGCCGTGCGGGCCCAGCTCGCTGGACGCCTCCCGGGTGAGAGCGGAGAGGGCCGCCTTGGAGCATGCGTACGCCGACCCCGCGAAGGGGTGCACCCGGGAGCCAGCGATCGAGGTGACATTGACCACGGCTCCGCGCGCCGCGGCCAACTCGGCGAAGAGCCCTTGGACCAAGGCCGCGGCCGCGAGCAGGTTGACGGTGAGCACCTCGTGCCACGTCTGGGTCGGCGTGCTCAGCACGCCGAGGCGGTGGCCGCTCTCGTCCTTGGGTGAGATGCCCGCGTTGTTGACCAGCCCGTCGAGGTGGCCATCCAGTCGGGACCTGAGGGCGGTGATGACTGACGGGAGCGAGGCGGCGTCGGAGAGGTCCGCCTGGATGTGGTCTGCCCAGCCGGGAGCGAACACGCAACTGGCAGGAAAGGGGCTCCTCGACACGGTCACGACGCGCCACCCGGCGCTGGTGAACCGCTTGGCGATGGCATGCCCGATACCGCGGCTCGCTCCCGTGAGGACCATCGTCGGGGAGCGGCTACCCTCGTCCGGGCGAGTGCCCGAGACCCCCGAGCTGACGGATTCGTCCGGCGACTGACCGACCACGACCCCTCCTCGCCCGATCACCGAGCTCACCCTCGTGCACCAGAGCCTACACCGTTCCCAAACACTGACCAGGAGTGAGCCCTGCCCAGCAGGAGACCCCGAACGGCCTCAGCGGATCAGACCACCGCCCGCAGCAGGTCCCGCAGCGTGGTCGCCTCGCCGAGGACGACCTCCTTGTTGCCCCCGTGCTCGATGGCGTCGGCGAGCGTGCGCGCCCGGGTGCGGATCGCCCACCACTGGGCGTCGTCGAGACCGAGCGGGGTGGTGCCGTCGGCGTCGCCGACCGCCCCGACGACGTCGGCCGCCCTGGAGGTGCTGTTGGGATCGTTGACGAAGCGGTCGGCAGCCGCGAACAGCTCCTCGAGGGCCCGGTAGCGGGCCTCGTCGTCCTCGGGGGTGTCCACACCGTCCACCCGGTCGAACAGCGCCTCCGCCTGGGCCTCGTGGACCTCGGGCAGGACCAGGTCCCCCTGCTGCCAGCGGTGCG
This sequence comes from Actinomycetes bacterium, assembly GCA_021846485.1. Classification (GTDB taxonomy): domain Bacteria; phylum Actinomycetota; class Acidimicrobiia; order Acidimicrobiales; family Palsa-688; genus JAKAQB01. The sequence goes on along the minus strand of JAJZWW010000363.1, from coordinate 2,649 downwards.
GGATCGACTCGCCATCCAGGAGCACGCTCAGCTGGGCCCGCTGCTCGGGAAGCCAGTCGGGCAGGTCGTAGACCGCCTCGCCCTCGCCGGCCTCGACCGCACCGGCATCTGCCGGCGCTGTCTCGTCGGGCACCCACAAGCCGCCGGCGCCCACCGCCTCCGTGACGGGCGCGACCGCCACGGCTTCCCCGCCGGCGGCCGGTCCGACCTCGCCCCCCGGCCCCTCGACGTCCGGACCCTCGACCTCCGGACCCTCGACGTCCGGCCCCTCGGCGTCCGGACCCTCGGCATCCGGACCCTCATCGCCCGCCTCCGCAACCGGCCTGGACGCCCCCCGTAGGGTCCGGTGGGCAGCGCTCGGGCTCCGCTCCCCACCCTGATCCGGGTCCCGACCGGCGGTGACCGGCTCGAGTAGCACGGCCAGGATCGCTGCCTGCTTGCGGATCTCGTCCTCGAGCGCCTCGTCGGCCCCGAGAGCCGCCAGCAGGCGACGGGTCACCCTTCCCACCGCCGCCCACGTGTCGGTGCCGACCGCGAAGGGGTCCTCCGCCACGAACACCGCAGCCGAAGCCTGGGCGACGTCCGCGTCGGCGTGCATGTCGGTGGGGTCGGCCCGCAGGCGCTGGGCGGCGTGGGCGAGCAGCTGGACCTCCGCCCGCAGGCCCTCGGCGTCCTCGTCGGCGCCCGCCGGATACCCGGCATCGGCAGCAGCGGTCGCCACGGCGAGCGCGTTCCCGTCGTAGCCGTCCTCCGAAGCGGTCACCGCGGTGACGAGGTCGTCGGTGCGCTCCTCGTCGTCGATGGCCACCACCAGCTCCTCGTCCTCGAAGCGATGCTCGACACCCGCCTCGATCAGGGCCACGATCAGTCGGGCGCGCGCCACGGCGTCCCAGCCGTCGAGGTCGTAGCCCACCTCTTCGTCGTCTTCGAGCCGGGGGAGCTCTTCGAGTGGCGAGCGCTCGAGGCGCACGCCGCAGGAGTGGCAGCGCCCCCGGGCTGGCACCTCGTAGCCGCAATTGCGGCAGAACCAGATCTTCGTCGCCATTCGTGCGCTCCTGGTCTCGGTCCTACCGGGGGACCCGTTTGGGCAGGATCGGCGCGTCCCGCCCGGTCCCAGCCCCGCTCCCCGACCCGCCGGGTCCGCTCGCCAACCCCTCCGTCGGCCGGCTGAGCGTCTCGTGGTACTCGTCTTCGACATTGACCGACCAGACGTCGTGGTCGGCGCCGAAGAGGTTCTCGACAGTGAGCATCGCGGTGTACATGGAGTGGTCGGCGTTGTTGTAACGGTGCATCCCGTTGCGGCCGACTGGGTGCACGTTGGGGACCTCGGACTCGATCCACTTGCGGATCGTCCCCACGTTGCGGTGGTAGTCGGCGTCGTAGTAGGGGTACGCCTTGGGCATCCGGACCACGTAGCCCGCCTCGACCGCGCGGGGGTCCACCAGCCCTAGCTCCCCGAGCTCGACCTTGCCCCGCTCGACGAGCTCCTCGTCGGGAGCGGCCCATGCCTCGTCGCCCTCGTCGACGGTGTACTCGAGGCCGAGTACGTTGCGGCCGTCCTTGACCAGGTGGGGGGACCACGAACCGAAGTTCTGGATGCGCATGGTGCGCACCCGGGCGTCGTGGATGTAGATCCAGTTGTCATCCCAGGGGACCCGGTCGGCGGGGACCACCAGTGCGACGGTGAGGAAGTCCCGGTAGATCAGGTCCGCGGCGGCGGCACGCACCTCGAGCGGCGCGGGGGGGTCCATCACCCAGACCAGCTCGGAGAGCGGCATCGAGGAGATCACCGCCGTGGCCGGGTCCTCCCGCTCGGTGCCGCCGGGACCCCGGGAGACGACCGCCGTGGCCCCCTCGGCTCCGCGCCGGACCCTCACGACGCGGTGCCGCATGGCGAGGGTGGCCCCCTCGCGCTCGACGATCTCCGCGCAGCGCTCCCACATCATCCCCGGCCCGAGCTTGGGGTACTGGAACTCCTCGATCAGGGAGGTGATGTCCTTCTGGTTGCGCCTGGGGAGCACGGCGTTGACGATCGCCGAGGCGAGGGAGAGGTTCTTGATCCGTTGGGCGGCCCAGTCTGCACCCATCTCGGAGCCGGGATGGCCCCACACTTTCTCCGTGTAGGTCTTGAAGAAGTGACGGTAGAGCCGCCAGCCGAAGCGGGCTGCCACCCAACCCTCGAAGTTGCTCTGGTCCTCGGGGGGACGGACGCGAACCAAGACGTAGGACCCGACGCAGCGCAGGGACTCCAGGACGCCGAGGTTGGTCAGGGCGTTCATCGCCCGCAGGGGGTAGTCGTAGAACTTGCCCTGGTAGTAGATGCGGCTCTTGCGCGGCCGGAGCATGAAGTCCTCGTCGGGGAGGACCTCGTGCCAGAACGCCTCGACCGGGGCCACCTTGGTGAAGAACCGGTGCCCGCCGATGTCGAACCGCCAGCCGTCACGCTCGACCGTGCGGCTGATCCCCCCGACCACGTCGTCGGACTCGAGGACCACCGCCCTGCGGCCCCGGCGGAGCAGCTCGTAGGCGGCGGTGAGGCCGGCGGGTCCCGCACCGACCACGACCACCTGCCCGGCCGGGTCAGCAGCGGCCGGGACGACCACGCCGGCCGGGTCAGCCGAGACCTCCACGCCCACACCGGCCAGACCG
>JAJZWW010000362.1 GCA_021846485.1 Actinomycetes bacterium | reverse complement strand
GGTGCCAGCCCCTCCAGCCTCGGAAGCGCCATGCAAACCGAGAGCCGGAGGGACCACCGCCATGATGACCCAGGAGGAGTACGTGCAACGAGTGCTGGAGCTGCAGCGCCAGGGCTGGAGCCTGAAGGAGATCGCCGCCGACGTGGGCTACCACCCGGCCACGGTCTCCAAGTGGCTGAAGGCCGGCGGTCCGCCCCCCAAGCGCACGGTCAGCCCGTCGGAACGGGCGATCACCGACCGCTGGGCGAAGCGCATCGACGAGCTGATCGCCCCGCCCTCGAAGCTGCTGTCGACGAGCGTCTTCGAGATCATCAGGGCCGAGGGCTACCCGGGCTCGTATCCCTCGGTGGTGCGCCACGTGCGCGCCCGGCGCGGCCCGCGCTTTCGGGTGGCTCCCCAGGTCTCGGTTCCGATCGAGACCGCCCCTGGCGAAGAATGCCAGTTCGACTTCTCGGACTGCTCCGTGCGTGGCCGCCAGTTCGGCCTCGGAGAGGTGCTGTGGTGCTTCGGTGCGGTGTTGTGCTGGAGCCGGCACCTGTTCTGGTGGTTCACGACGTCGGTGGACAAAGAGCACACCTTCGAAGGCCTCGTCCGGGCGTTCGAAGACGCCGGCGGCGTCCCGAGGGTGGCCCGCACCGACCGGATGGGGGCGCTTGGGAGCTCCCAGGGCAAGCGGTTTCGCCTCCATGCGCCGACGGTCGACTTCGCCAGCCACCATGGCACCGAGATCAAGGCGTGCCAGGCCCGTGACGCCAAGCGCAAGGGCAAGATCGAGCGCCCCTTCTTCGGCCTCGAGGCGTCGTTCCTCGAAGAGCTGGCCGTCTTGGGCCCGCCATCGACCATCACGGAGCTCAACGCACGGGCGCAGGCCTGGTTGGGCGAGCGGGTGAATGGCCGGGTGCACGCGACGACCAGGGAGACCCCCGCTGAACGCCTTGTCAGCGAGCGGTGCTTCCTCTCGCCGCTTCCACGGCGGCGCTACGACACCGCTTACGCCGAGCCCCGCCGGGTGCATCTGGCCGTCCCCCTCATCCACTGGAAGGGCGTGCGCTACTCGGTCGAACCGGGCTGCATCGGCCAGAAGGTGGCCTGCCGGGAAGAGGTCGACTCGGGTGAGCTCGCTATCACCTGGGCGGGCCAGTTGGTGGGCCGCCACCGCATTGCTCCTCCGGGATCGCCCGACGTGTGGGACCCCGAGCACCGAAAGGCCGCCGAAGCCGCCGCCTTGGGCCGCACCCAGCCCACCCTGCGGCTGATTGCGACCGGGGTACTTGAGCCCCGGCCGGCCGACCCCTACGCCGGCTACGACGTGGAGGTCCCTGATCTCAGCGCCCGCTACGGGACGCTGTCATGACCGGCGTCTACGAGCAGCTGAAGGCCGACCTCGACTACTTGCAGTGGCCCCGGGCAGCCGAGTGCTTCCCCGCCCTCGCAGACGAGGCCAAGGAGGCGGGCTGGACCCACGTCGAGTACTTGGGAAAGGTCGTTGCCGAACAGGCGGCGGCGACGCAGAACCGGCGCCTGGCCGCGCGGCTCCGCTACGCCCGGTTCCCGTTCCGCCGGACGATCACAGACTTCGACTTCTCCTTCCAGCCCTCGATCGACAAAAAGCTGGTGGAGGACCTGGCCACCCTCCGCTTCATCGAGGAGCGCCGCCCCATCGTCTGGCTCGGCCAGCCCGGATGCGGCAAGACCCATCTGGCGGTCGCTCTCGCCATCCTTGCGGTCGAAGCCGGCTATCGCGGCTATTTCACGACGGGGGCCGACATGGTGCGCCAGCTCCTGTTGGCCCAGCGCGACGGGAACCTTCTCCACAAGCTCAGGACCTACACCGCGCCCACCGTGCTCGTGATCGACGACGTGGGCCTCTTGCCGGTCGGAGCCGAAGGCGCTGGCTTGTTCTTCAACGTGATCAACGCCCGCTACGAGAACGGCCACCCCACGCTGGCCACGACCAACAGGGGGTTGCCGGCATGGGGGGAGGTGTTCGGCGACGCCGTGGTCGCGTCGGCGATCTTGGACCGCCTCATGCACCGCGCCGTCGTGTTCAACATCAAGGGGCCCTCCTGGCGCATGCGCGAGCACCAGGCCCTCGCTGAGGCGGTGAAGGCATGATCTCCCTCCTGCTCCTCGCCGTCGCCATCGCGCTCGCCCCTGCGTGCGCCGGAGCGGTCACGCCTTGCACCATGGCAACCGCCGGTGACGATGACGCCGAAGTCGCTCCACCGCCGCCAAGGAGCCGTGGACCACCGGTCAAGCGGTGTGATCGTCCCGGCCGACGGCCGCAGTGACCGTCCTGTCCATTCGATCCGCAGTGCGCGAGCAATCCGCAGTCCCAACCAATGCCGTCGGCCGGGCCGCACCCGAGTGAATGCTTGACCTGACCAACACGACCGACTACAACAACCGAGCAACCCCAACACCCGCGGAGGGCACTACCGAGCCCGACCACCGCGAATTCTGTTGATCGCGAAACGCGAGGATCGCTGACCGTTCACAGCCCCTCGAAGCAGAGGTCGTGGAAACGGGCCTTGACCAGCGGGGCGGACGCTATTGCGGAGGCCCTGTCCCAGAGGGCGGCCACCTCATCGGGGACTGCCGAGAGTTCGGACGGGTACTGGGATCCGTCTTCATAGCCGAGGAGCTTCGTGAAGTACGCCTCACCGCGCTTCGAATCGCGGGCTTGGCCGTATTGGAAGGCCATGAGAAGGGCTCCCATGGATCCCTGGCGGTCCTCGTCGTCCAGGTCGATCCGGGCGACCAGGCCGTAAGTGTCCTTGACGCCGACCGCGGCGGCGTCCAGACGTTCGACCAGCTCTTTCAGCTCCTCGTCAGAGGGCACCGACGGACCCGAAGACTGGGTTGGCTCAGGCGGCACTGCGGCCAAGCGCCACCACTCCCGCGGCGAAGAGGCTGGCGCCGACGACAGAGAGCGCCACCTTGCCGGCTACCTCCTGGCCGGCCTGCTGCTGGAGGCGGGCTGCCATCTTCAGACCGTCGACTGCAAGGTCGTACTCAGGCCTGTAGATGGGCGGGATGACCATGCCCACCGCGGTCTCGATGACCTCGCCGTCGGTGGTGCCGAGCCAGGTCCCGAGCTGGAGCGACCGGAACTCAGCATCGGCTACCAGGTCCTTGGCGAACTGGTCGACACTCGGCAGCGGTTGCTGCCAGACAGTCCTCCCCCACGGGTGCCCGTAGACGTTCGGAATGAACGTGATGCGTCGACGGAGGAAGACGGCGATCTGGTCGCACTTTGCCAGTTGCGCTTGGTTCATTTCAGGTCGCTCCCTTTCGGAACAGCTCTTCCAGGGCGACACCCAAAATGGCGCCCAAGGCAATCGCGAGCAGGACCTTCGGCTCACTCAAGCCCTTCTCGATGTTGACGACGGTCTGTCGGCTGACCCCCAGTTCGCGAGCGAGAGCTTCCTGGGACAAACCGGCCCTCTGCCGGTACTCCCGGACGTTCGACTGATAGGGAGACACCCCCTGAGTATGCCTTCGACGGGGTACCGATGTCAAGAACTCTTTACGAAGCCAACTTGACATTTGTGCGGTGACTCCGGCAGTCGAGGGCTGCTGCGAATCGAGACTTCGGTCCGTACTGCATGCACTTGCGTGGCCCCCGGTGGTTGCAGATGTCGCGGATCGTTGCCGACTGCTGAGGCGGTCAGGCACGGCCCTGGTTCATCCGGTCGACGAGATCGTCGAGTCTCCGTCGTGCCCTTGTCCACCTCGGCATTGCCGACGCCCTGGCCCGTGCGGATTCGGCTGCCGCGTGAGCTCCGGTGAGGTCCTGACGTTGGTCGCCCTCGGGCTCTGCGACCTCGTACATGCAGCCGGCTCTGCTGGTGTGGTCGAGGTGGTCGAGGCTGTGGGTGCTGAGCACGTACTGGAGCGGGCCAGGATCGCCGATCCCGCCTGGGGCGACGCT
>JAJZWW010000361.1 GCA_021846485.1 Actinomycetes bacterium | reverse complement strand
CACCGAGAGCCGGGTGTGCCAGATCCACACCAAGGCGGTGTTGCAGCTGCGCTCCCGGCTGCTGGTGGCCGAGCGCTCCTGAGCTGAGCGGCCCGGCCGGTGGCCGCCCGGCCGGTCGGGCGGTCGGCGGTCGGGTACCGGGCGCCCTGCGCTAACCTGAGCAGCGCCTTCCGCCCGGGAGGCGGCCAGCCACCAAGACACCCCGGGCACCCCCACGGTCGTCGATCACCGATCGGCGCGTGTGCCCGGGTCCACTGCCAACCGATGGGAGAACCAGACATGGCCGTCGTCACGATGCGACAGCTGCTCGAAGCCGGGGTCCACTTCGGCCACCAGACCCGGCGCTGGAACCCGAAGATGAAGCGCTTCATCTTCGGGGAGCGCAACGGGATCTACATCATCGACCTGCAGCAGACCCTGGAGCGCATCGACTCCGCCTACTCCTTCGTGCGCGACCTGGTCGGCGACGGCGGCACGATCCTCTTCGTCGGCACCAAGAAGCAGACCCAGGATCCGATCGCCACCTTCGCCAACCGCTGCCAGATGCCCTACATCAACGAGCGTTGGCTCGGCGGGATGCTCACCAACTTCACCACCATCTCCGGGCGGGTGAAGAAGATGCAGGAGTACCAGAGGATGCGCGCCGCCGGCGACTTCGAGGCGATGCCCAAGAAGGAGGCGCTGATCCTCTCTCGGGAGCTCGACAAGCTCGAGCGCAACCTCGGTGGGATCCGCACGATGACCCGGCTGCCCGAGGCGGTGTTCGTCATCGACACCAAGAAGGAGCACATCGCGGTCACCGAGGCCAACAAGCTCGGCCTGCCCATCGTCGCCGTGGTCGACACCAACTGCGACCCCGACGTGATCCAGTACGTGATCCCGGGCAACGACGACGCCATCCGGGCCGGGACTCTCATGTGCCGGGTAATCGCCGACGCAGTCGACGAGGGTCGTTTCATCGCCGCCCGCCGGGCGGCGCTCAACGCTCCTCCCGCATCCGCCATCCCCGCGCCCCCCGACCCGGAAGAGGAGGCCCGCCGGGCCGAGCAGCAGCGCGAGGCCCGCCGCCAGGCAGCCTTGTCGCAGCAAGAGCGCGAGGGGCGCCTCGCGGCCGCCGGCCGGGGTGAGGCTGGCCCCGGCGGGGAGGCCACACCGGCGGCCGACGTGACCGCCCCCGAGGCGCCCCCGGTCCCCGAGGCGGCCCCGGTCCCCGAGGCGGCCCCGGTCCCCGAGGCGGCCCCGGTCCCCGACGTGACCGCCCCCGAGACGGAGCCGGCCGCCGAGGCGCCCGGAGCCGTTCCGGTCAGCCCGGCAGTGTCAACGCCCGACGCGGGGGCGGATCCCCCGCCAGCGACCCGTCCGTCCCCGCGGCGGGCTGATCCCCCACCCACGACGCGACCACGAGGAAGTCTCGATGACAGAGTTCACCGCCAAGGACGTCAAGGCGCTGCGGGACGCGACCGGCGCCGGGATGATGGACGCGAAGCGGGCGATGACCGAGAACGGCGGTGACTTCGACGCCGCTGCCCGCTGGCTGCGCGAGCGCGGTCTCGGGAAGGCCGCCGAGCGCTCCGGCAACGCCAACACCGAGGGGGCGGTAGGCGTAGCGGTCTCCCCCGACGGGGGGGCGGCGGCGCTGGTGGAGCTGCGCTCGGAGACCGACTTCGGAGCCAAGTCCCCGCAGTTCGTCCAGATGGTCGACCGGCTGGCAGCGCTCGTGGCCGCCGAGGGAGAGGCCGCCGTCGAGGGCCGCAAGGACGAGGTCGACGACCTGAGGTTTACCTTGAAGGAGAACGTCGAGCTCGGCCGGGTGGTCCGCTTCGTCGCAGCCGACGGCAACGTGCTCGAGACCTACCTGCACCAGCAGAACGGTCGCGGGGTCAACGGCGTGCTCGTCGAACTGGCGGGCGGGGACCATCGGCTGGCCCACGACGTCGCGGTCCACGTCGCCTTCGGGCGACCCCAGTACCTGGAGCGCGCCGAGGTCCCCCGCGAGGCGGTCGAGGCGGAACGAGCTACCGCCCTTGCCCAGACCCGTCTCGAGGGCAAGCCCGAGGCCGCCCTCCCGAAGATCGTCGAGGGCAAGCTCAACGGCTGGTACAAGCGGGTGCCCGGCGGGGTGCTGCTCGAGCAGCCCTACGCCAAGGACGACAAGCAGTCGGTGACCCAGTACCTGGGCCAGGCCAGGGTCGTGCGCTTCGCCCAGGTCGTGATCGGGGAGTGAGCCCCGCCCACGGGCGGCGGGCTCCGGGGGCCCACTAGCATCACTGCTCCGTGGGTGACGCGTCGAAGCCGTGGAGCCGGGTGGTCCTCAAGTTGTCGGGTGAGGCCTTCGCCAGCCCAGTGGCGGACGAGATCATCGACGGCGCAGTGGTCGACCGCATCGCCAAGGAGGTCACCGAGGTCTGCGCCGAGCTCGGCGTGGAGGTGGCGGTGGTCGTCGGCGGCGGCAACATCTGGCGGGGCGCCACCGGCTCCGCGTCGGGCATGGACCGGGCCAGCGCCGACTACATGGGGATGCTCGCCACGGTCATCAACGCCCTCGCCTTGCGCGACGCCCTCGAACGCCAGGGTCAGCCCACCCGGGTGCAGACGGCCATCGGCATGTCCGAGCTGGCCGAGCCCTACATCCGCCTGCGGGCGATCCGCCACCTGGAGAAGGGCAGGGTGGTGGTCTTCGCCGCAGGTACCGGCAACCCGTTCTTCACCACCGACACCGCCGGCGCCCTGCGCGCCGTCGAGATCGAGGCCGACGTGCTGCTGAAGGGCACCCACGGCGGCACCGACGGCGTCTATGACGCCGACCCCGCCCGCTGCCCGGGGGCTAGGAAGCTCGACGAGGTCAGCTTCGACGAGGTGATCTCCAAGGACCTGCGGGCGCTGGACCTGACCGCCATCACCCTGTGCAAGGAGAACGGCATGCCGATCCTCTTCTTCTCGATCATGGAGCCCGGCAACCTCCGGCGCGCCCTGTCGGGGGAGCGGATCGGTACGCTGATCCACTGATGGAGGAGAGCTACGTCGAGGCGGTGCTGGACGACACCCGGGACAAGATGTCCCGGGCGGTCGAGCACGCCCGGGGCGAGCTCGCCGCGATCCGCACGGGGCGCGCCGCGCCGGCGTTGGTGGAGAAGCTCCGGGTCGAGTACTACGGCTCGGAGGTGCCCCTCCAGCAGGTGGCTGGCATCCAGGTGCCCGAGGCCAAGGTCCTCGTGATCACCCCCTACGACAAGGGTGCCCTGAAGGCGATCGAGAAGGCCATCCAGGGCTCCGACCTGGGGGTCAACCCGGCCAACGACGGCGTCGTGATCCGTCTCACCTTCCCGCCGCTCACCGAGGAGCGGCGCCGGGCGATGGTAAAGGTGGCTCACACCAAGGCGGAGGACGGCCGGGTCGCAGTCCGCAACCTTCGCCGGTCCGCCCGCAAGGACTTGGAGGCGCTGGAGAAGGACGGCGAGATCTCCACCGACGAGCTCGACCGAGCCGAGAAGGAGCTCGAGCGCCTGACCCACGAGCACGTGGCCGAGGTCGACCGCGTGCTCCAGCACAAGCAGGACGAGCTGCTCGCCGTCTGATCGGAGGACGACTCCCCGGCCTCGCCGGGGGAGCGGGGGAGCCCGACGAGCGACGACCCGAGGAGGATTCGATGACGGACCGCAACGAGCGATCGAAGCAGCACCGTCCGGCCGAAGGCGTCCGGATCATCGGAGCCGAGGAGGCACAAGCGGCTCTGGAGGCCGGCGCGGTGGCCGGGAGGCTGACCGAGGACGAGCCCCGCTTCGGTGACGTGCCCCCGCCCCCTTCGGGTCCCCGTCCCGCCCACCGCTTCCCCCTGCCGGACTCGGTGGACCCCGCCGCGGCCGTGCCCCGTCCGCCGGTCGCCCCGCTGTCCCCGCCGCCCCCCCCGCCGCCGGTCCCCCGGGCCTCCCGGACCCCCG
>JAJZWW010000360.1 GCA_021846485.1 Actinomycetes bacterium | reverse complement strand
CGAAGAGATCCGCGAGTTCGTGGTGCGGGCGGTGTCGGTCACCGGCGGCCACCTCGGCTCCAACCTCGGGGCGGTCGAGCTGACCCTCGCCCTCCACCGGGTGTTCAGCTCGCCCCGGGACATCATCTTGTGGGACACCGGCCACCAGGCCTACGTCCACAAGATCGTCACCGGGCGACGGGAGATGTTCCCCACCCTCCGCCAGGGCGGGGGCCTGTCGGGCTACCCATCCCGGGCCGAGTCGGTCCACGACTGGGTGGAGAACAGTCACGCCTCCACGATCCTCTCCTACGCCCACGGCCTGGCCGCCGCGGTGGCCCGCAGCCCAGCGCCCGACCGCCGGGTCGTGGCGGTCATCGGCGACGGGTCGATGACCGGCGGCATGGCCTTCGAGGGGCTCAACAACCTGGGCCACAGCGGCAGCCGGGTGGTCGTGGTGCTCAACGACAACGGTCGCAGCTACGCCCCGACGGTCTCCCGGCTGTCGGAGAGCCTCACCCGCCTCCGGCTGCACCCCGGCCTGTCCCAGTTGCGCCGGGGCGTCGAGGACGCCCTCCGGGACATCCCCGGCGTCGGCGGCCTCGCCTACTCCAGCCTACAGGGCTTCTACTCCGCGGTCCGGGAGGTGGTCGAGCCGCCGGCGTTCTTCGAGGCCCTCGGGGTGCGCTACGTCGGCCCGATCGACGGCCACGACATCGCCGACCTGGAGATGCTCCTCGCCCAGGCGGCCACCTTCGACGGGCCGATCGTCGTCCACGTGCTCACCCAGAAGGGCCGGGGCTACGGCCCGGCCGAGACCGACGACGAGAAGTGCCTCCACGACGCCCCCGTGTTCGACCCCACCACCGACCCGACCGAGGCGTCCCGGGCGCTCAAGGGCTACACCCAGGCGTTCAACGAGGCGATGCTCGACCTGGGCGAGCGCAACCCCTCGGTCGTCACGCTCACCGCGGCGATGCCCGGCCCGACGGGCCTGCTCCCCTTCGCCGAGCGCTTCCCGGACCGATTCTTCGACGTGGGCATCGCCGAGCAACACGCGGTGACCTCCGCGGCGGGCATGGCGATGGGTGGGCTGCGCCCGGTGGTGGCGATCTACTCGACGTTCTTCACCCGGGCGTTCGACCAGGCCAATCTCGACGTGGGCCTGCACGGCCTGCCGGTGGTCTTCGCGCTCGACCGGGCGGGGATCACCGGGGACAACGGCCCGAGCCACCACGGCGTGCTCGACCTGGCCCTCACCCTGCGGATCCCAGGGATGACCGTCTTCGCCCCCTCCTCCGCCCAGGAGCTGAAGGTGATGCTCGACACCGCCCTGGAGCTGTCCGGGCCGGCGGCCATCCGCTACCCGAGCGGGCGGGCCCGCCAGGTGCCCCCCAGCCAGGTGGGAAGCGGTCTCGCCGCCCGCAAGGTGCGCGCCGGCGACGGCTCGGTGTGCATCCTCGCGGTTGGCAAGCTCCTGGAGGCCGCCGAGGACGCCGCCACGATCCTCGCGGTCGAAGGCGTGGAGGCCACCGTGTGGGACGTGCGGGTGGTCCGCCCGCTCGACCCGAGGATGATCACCGACGCCGGCCGCCACCGCCTCGTCGTGACCGTCGAGGACGGGGTCCGGGTCGGCGGGGCAGGCACCCAGATAGCCGACGCGGTCGCCGACCTGGACGAGACCCGGACCTGCCCGCCGGTGCTGGTCCTCGGGATCCCAACGAGCTACATCCCCCACGGTTCGGTGGAGGCGATCCTCGCCCAGCTCGGCCTGGACGCCACCGGCATCGCCGCCTCCACCCTGAAGGCCCTTCCCGAGCGCGACCCGGTCGTCTAGTGCCCGGGCCAGCAACGCTCGCGCGTTTCAGATGACATGGCGAGCAGGCAAGTTCCTTCTCTGTAGGTGTGATCCGGGGGCTCGGACGCGTGCGGCCAACCCCAGCCGGCCCCGTCGACCGACCCGATCACGCCGTGCTCCAGTCCAGCTGGTAGCCCGCTGCTGGTCCTCGACCGGCTGCACGTGCTCAGCCTGACCCGACGAGGTTCAGCTGGGTGCCGACGGTGTTCTGTACGAAGGCGTCCGGAAGGGCGGTGGCGAGCGCGAGCTGCGCCGCAAAGCCCGTGCAGTGGGCGGGCAGGACGACCTCGGGGCGGAGCTCGCTCAGCGCGCCGACCACCCGGGGGATGGCTCCGGCGAACAGCGGCCCGTTGAGATGGAAACCGCCTACCACTCCACAGACCTGCTCCAACCCAGTCAGGTGTCGTGCCCATCGGGTGATGTTGACGATCCCGGCGTGCCCGCAGCCGGTGAGCAGCACCAGTCCCCGCCCGCGGAGGTTCACCACGAGGGCCTGATCGTCGGCCACCTGGGTGTCGGGGCCCCAAGCACCTTCGCGCCAGGCCTGCTGGGGAGGAAAGCCGGGCTCGAAGCCGGTCACCCGGGGCACCTCACCGGTGATGAGCACCCGATCGTCGAGCAACAGGCTCGGCCGGGCGTCCTCGACGATCGTGAAGCCCCCGCCCTCGAGGGCCCGGCGGCTGGGAGTGGGGATCTCCACGGGCTCCCGGCCCTCGAAAGCGATGCGCCGGCGCAGCCACAGGTCCGGGTGCACGACCAGCGGCAGTCCCGCAACTCCGCCGACTGCCGACATGAACCCGTCCAGGCCGGTCACGTGGTCGAAGTGGCCGTGGCTGAGCACCACCGTGTCCACCTCCTTGGGGTCGACCTCGAGCCGGCGCATGTTCTCGACCATCCCGGTCGGGCTCACCCCAGCGTCGAAGAGCAGCCGGCGAATGGTCGCGCCGTAGCGGACGACGACCAGGGCGGAGAAGCCGTGCTCGGCGACCAGGGCGTCGCTACCCCAGCCCTCCAGACCCACCCGGCTCGGCACCATCGGCCCGCCGAGGGGCGGTGGTCGCTTGGCCGGCCCCTGGTCCACCGTGCTGATGTCGGTGACGTTGTCGACCAAGGTGGTGAGGGTGATCTCGTCCACCGGCTGCAAGACGATGCGCTGCTCGACGGGTCGCCAACGAGCGACCGGAGCCGCGGGTGTGGAGCTCGGAAGGTCTTCACACATGACTGGATGGGAGCCTAGGGCAGGCCGTCGACGTCGAGCTCGAAGTACTCGTTGGTGCTGTAAGGGCCCACCACACCTTCCACCAGGTCGCGCACGGCCTCGACGGACTCTCCCTGCCAGATGCAGACGCCGGCCCGGTGGTCAGGAGTGGCGGAGTGGATGGGCAGCTCGACGGTCACTGTGGGGAGGCCGACGGGAGCACGACCAACGATCTAAACGACGGAAGTGGCATCGTCGGGTCACGCTCGCGCCGCAGCGGGTTGGGCTGTGAACGGCGCGAGGAGGCGGCGCGCGCTGAGCCCGGGGTGCTGCTCGTATGCCGGGGCCCCAGGGGTGGCGTCGACGAGTGGTCGGCAGACTCGTCGGTGTAGGTGCCACCGGCAAGGGTCGCTGGCCGGCTCCACTGGCTGGCGCTCGCTGCGGGTCCTCGCTGGGGGCCTGCGACCCCTCCCTCGATCCCGGCTCGGGGTGTGGCAGCCGGCGGGTGAGAAGCTTTGCGGGGGCATCGCTTCGGTGAGCGCGACCGCAACGGTCGGCCGCGACGGCCGGTGGCACCCGGGCATCGAGGTGCTGGCGCCCCGTGGCCACAGCGAGGCGGTGCCGGGCCTCGCCTGGGAGGCGTTGGCCCCGCCGGAGGCTGGGGCGGGTCGGCCGGCTGCGCGTCGGAGCGCTCGCCGGGGTGGGCTGGTGCTGCGGGGAGCGACGAGGCGACCACATCTCGGTTGGCCGTCCCCGGCCGGGGAGGGTCCCGCGCTCGATGCGGCCCGCGGCGACGAGGGTGTCGAGCGCCGCGTCGATCTCGGCCTTGGTCTTGTTGCGCTCGAAGAGGTCCCGGATCTGCGAGCGGGTGATCGGGCCACGAAGAGCTTCTCGCCCGCCTTGTGCCCGTGGTGCA
>JAJZWW010000359.1 GCA_021846485.1 Actinomycetes bacterium | reverse complement strand
GCGCTGCTGCGCATCGGACACCTGCGCGCCGAGTGCTCCAGGCTCGGCGTGCGGGAGGTAGTGGTCGTCGCCGGCGGGGGGTCCGGCCTCGGCGCCGGCGGGTCCACTGCCCGCCTCCAGCCGCTCGCCCTGAAGGCGTCGGAGCGGGTCCGGCTGTCACGGATGTGGCCCAAGGCGATCTACAAGGACGACAGTGGCCAGCTGGTCGTCCCCCTCCCTCGGGGATCAGACCTCGCCGGGGACCTCGCCGGGCTGCTCTCCTCCCTGGTGCCGCCCGCCGCCGGGGCGGGCTCGGGCGGCCCGCCCGCGGTGGGCTCGTCGCGGGCCGCGGCCGCGAGGGAGGCGGTTGGCCCGGGCGCCGACGGCGTCGGTAGCATCGTCGACCCGTGACCCGCCTCCCCCGCGTCCTCGCCGGTGTCGCGCTCGCTGTGGCGGTCTCGCTGCTCGCCGGGGCGTGCAACGCCCAGCCCGACGCGGCCAGCGTCAACGGGACCTCGGTCAACGAGTCGGCCCTGGACGCCGAGCTCGCCCTGCTGTCGGCCAACCGGGCCTACATCCAGGCGGTCGACCGGGCCAGCGCCCGGTCCGGCCAGCAGGTGGCCGGGGCGGGGCACGGCACCTACAACTCGCTGTGGACTGCCCACGTGCTCGCCGGGATCATCACCGCGGACGCCGTCCACCAGTACCTGGCGGCGCGCGGGCAGCTGCCCGGCCGGACCGGCCTCGACGTCGCCGCCGCGGTCGAGGCGGCCGACTACGGACCCTACTGGCAGGGGTTCCCGGCCTCCTACCGGGCCACGCTGGTGCAGCGCACCGCGGACCTCGCCCGCCTCGGTCCTCCCGCCCTGCCGGTCGCCGAGCTGCGCGCCGCCTACCACCAGCTGAGTGGCTACCTGTTCCGCGAGGTGTGCGTCCGGGCCCCGTCGTTCGTCACCAGGCAGGCGGCGCAGGCATACGCCAGCCGGGTGGCCGCGGGTGGCGGCTCGGCCCTCGGCGCCCGGCGGGGATCGGCGGTCACCTGCTACGACAGCACGCAGCTGTACGACCAGCGGGCGGCCTTCGCCGCCGCGGCGCGCTCACTGCCGGTCGGGACCCGGGGGGCGGTGGTGCCCACCGCCGGCGGCTACGAGGTCGTGGTGGTCACCCGGCGGGCCTCGATCCCCTTCGACGGGACCCTGCGCCGGACGCTCGGCGTCGTCGCGGCGACCAACGGCGGCTCGTTCCCCCGAGTGCAGTCGGTGCTGTCCAAGGCCAAGGTGACCGTCGACCCGCAGTACGGGACTTGGCATGGCTCGCCGAGCCGGGGCTACCAGGTGCTGGTGCCCCGGGCCCCCGCCTGATCGGTCGGCGCGCACGTGGCAGCCCCGCCCGGCCGGGTCGTCGTCGTCGGCCTCGGCCCGGGCGACCCGGGGCTGGTGACCGCCGAGACCCTCGCCGCGATCGAGGCGGTCCCCGCCCGCTACCTGCGGACCACCCGTCACCCGAGCGCGGCGC
The DNA here is from genome assembly GCA_021846485.1 of Actinomycetes bacterium. Taxonomy (GTDB): domain Bacteria; phylum Actinomycetota; class Acidimicrobiia; order Acidimicrobiales; family Palsa-688; genus JAKAQB01. The sequence continues at coordinate 2,470 of JAJZWW010000359.1, read as the reverse complement.
TGGTGCCGGGGGCGCGGTCCTTCGACGAGCGCTACGAGACCGCCGGCTCCATGGAGGAGCTGTACCGGGGCATCGCGGCGACCCTGGCGGAGGAGGCGGGCCGCCACGGCGAGGTCCTCTACGCGGTCCCCGGGTCGCCGCTGGTGGCGGAGCGCACCGTCGAGCTGCTGCGCTCCGGGGCCGCCCAGGTAGGCGGGCCGGAGGTGGCGGTCCTCCCGGCGGTGTCGTTCCTCGACCTGGCCTGGGAGCGCCTCGGGGTGGACCCGATGGCTGCCGGCGTGCGCCTGGTCGACGGTCACCGCTTCGAGGTCGAAGCCGCCGGCGCCCCCGGGCCCCTGCTGGTCGGGCAGGTGGACCACCACCTGGTCCTCTCGGAGATCAAGCTGTCGGTGGAGACCGACCCCGCCCCCGCCGTCGTGCTCCAGCGCCTCGGGCTGCCTGACGAGGCGGTGACCGAGGTCAGCTGGGCCGACCTCGACCGCTCGGTCGTGGCCGATCACCTCACCTGCGTGTGGATCCCCCGACTGGGGGTCCCGGTGGCGGGGGAGACCGCCCGGCTGGTGGCCCTGGCCCGAGACCTGCGCTCCCGCTGCGACTGGGACCGGGTGCAGACCTCCTCCAGCTTGCGTCGTCACCTGCTCGAGGAGGCCTACGAGGCGCTCGACGCGATCGACGAACTTGCCTCCGAGGAGGGCTGGGAGCACCTGGAGGAGGAGCTCGGCGACCTGTTGTTCCAGGTCGTGCTCCACTCCCAGCTGGCCGCCGAGCAGGGCCGGTTCGGCTTCTCCGACGTCGCCCGGGGCATCCACGACAAGCTCGTCGCGCGCCACCCCCACCTGTTCGACCTGGCCGGCGGAGCGGGTGCCGACTCCACCGAACGCAGCTGGGAGGAGCGCAAGCGCCTGGAGAAGGGGCGCACCAGCGCCCTCGACGGGGTCCCCCGCGCCCTGCCGGCGCTCGCCCGGGCCGACAAGCTCCAACGCCGAGCCGTCGGCATCGGGTTCCCCGGTATGGCCCCCGAGGCGATCTGGCCGGTGCTCCGAGCTGGCCTCGCTGGCCTCGCCGGCCTCGCCGGCCATGGCGGGCCGGACCCCGGCGCCGGGCCGGACCCCGGCGCCGGGCCGGTCTCCGGAGCCGGGCCGGTCTCCGGAGCCGGCGATCCGGCGATGCAGGTGGGCGAGCTGCTCTTCGGCCTGGTCGAGGCGGCCCGGACCCTCGGTGTCGACGCCGAGCTCGCCCTCGGCGCGGCGACCACCCGCTTCGCCCGGCGGGTCACAGCCGTCGAGCGCCTCGCCGCCGGGTCCGGCCTCGACCCCGCGCAGCTGGCCCGCCTCGACCCGCCCGCGCTCGAGCAGCTGTGGCGGCAGGCCTGCCGCGCCGCCGAGCCGAGCTGAGCCCGGCCGAGCTCGGTCACGGATCGCATCTCCACCAGCAACACCAACCTCAGGCCCCCCTGGGGTAACGTCGCGCCGCCAATCACGGCTACGTGCGCCGGTGCGCCGGCCGCCCGGCGCGCACATTCTCGGCAGGGAGCGACTCATGAGCGCCATCGAGCAGCTGACCGCCCGGCAGATCCTCGACTCGCGGGGTAACCCGACGGTGGAGGTCGAGGTGGTCCTCGACTCGGGAGCGCGGGGCCGCGCGGCGGTGCCCTCGGGGGCGTCGACGGGCAGCTTCGAGGCGGTCGAGCGACGCGACGGGGGGGAGGCCTACGGTGGCAAGGGGGTGACCGGCGCGGTCGGGTCCGTCGAGGGGGAGATCGCCGAGGCGCTCGCGGGCCGTGAGGCCCTCGACCAGCGGGCCGTCGACCTGGCGCTGGTCGACCTGGACGGCACCCCCGACAAGGGGCGCCTCGGGGCCAACGCGCTGGTCGGGGTCTCGCTGGCGGTGGCGCGCGCCGCGGCCGACGAGAGCGGCCTGCCGCTCTACCGCTACCTCGGCGGGGTCGACGCCCACGTGCTCCCGGTGCCCCAGATGAACGTGCTCAACGGCGGCGCCCACGCCGATAACAACGTCGACTTCCAGGAGTTCATGATCGTCCCGCTCGGCGCGGCCTCCTTCAGCGAGGCGCTGCGGTGGGGATCGGAGACCTACCACGCCCTGAAGGCCGAGCTGCACGAGCGGGGCCTTTCCACTGCGGTCGGCGACGAGGGGGGCTTCGCGCCCGACCTGCCCTCCAACGAGGAGGCGGTCGTCATCCTGCTCCGAGCGATCGAGCGGGCCGGGCGGGTACCCGGAGAGGAGGTGGCCATCGCCATCGACGTGGCGCCGAGCGATCTGTACCGCGACGGCCGCTACCAGCTGGCCGGCGAGGGCCGGGCCCTTGCGGCCGGGGAGCTCGCCGGCCTGCTCGCCTCGCTGGTCGAGCGCTACCCGATCGTCTCGATCGAAGACGGCATGGCCGAGGAGGACTGGGACGGCTGGCGATACCAGCAGCAGGCCCTCGGCGGAGCGGTTCAGATCGTCGGCG
>JAJZWW010000358.1 GCA_021846485.1 Actinomycetes bacterium | reverse complement strand
CGGCGTTCGGCCGGGGCCCTCTTTCGGCGCGTCCCGGCGTTCGGCCGGGGCCCTCTTTCGGCGCGTCCCGGCGTTCGGCCGGGGCCCTCTTTCGGCGCGCCCCGGCAGGCGCCGGTGCTGGCTGCAGTTCCCGCTCGGCGTCGCAAGGACCGCACGGTGGAGATCCACCGGCGCTCCACGGCGAGGCGAGAGCCTTGTGCCGTCACGGCGGCTCGCCCGCGGATGGCTGGTAGGGGAGGACGCGGAACCCGGTCCCCCCGGGGGCGGGCTCGAAGGTGCGTAGGTCGATTCCCTCGACGTGGGCACCCGGGGGACCGTGGCCGCACCACTCGAGGAGATAGCCGACCGCCGCAGGCGGGCCCTGGACCTCGATCTCGACGGTGCCCTCCGGCAGGTTGCGCACCCAGCCCTCCAAGCCCAAGCGGCGCGCCTGCGCGGCGCAACCCGCCCGGTAACCGACGCCTTGCACGACCCCCCGCGCCACCGCCCGCCGTCGGACCACCTCGCCCATCGCCCCGAGGTTACTTGCAACGTGTTCTCGGCGTGTAGGCCGATCGCACCATCTGGGCCTCTGTCGCCGGCCACCCACCGGCCACCCACCGGCCACCCACCGGCGGGCCCCCACGTGAGGTCACAGGGCACTGCGCCGGTGAAGGTGCCGGAGATGCCGAGAGGGACCGTGGTCGACCACCGGCGTCGCTGCAGGAAGCCGAACTGTCGCTGCGCGGGCGGGGAAGCGCTGCACATGCGGGCGGTCCTCAGCTATTCCCGGTCGAGCCGGACCAGGTTCTTGACGCTTCCGCGGGAGGTGGTGGAACCGGTGCGTCAGGCGACGCAGCGCTACCGAGAGGCGCGCGCCCGTCTGGAAGCAGAGGGGGAGACCGGTCTCGTCGAGCTGGTGAACAGCCTGACGCCACGTCCGACAGCGAAGAGCCGAACCCCTTCTCGGGCTCCGACGTGCTCTACCGAGGAGCCGTGGCCTTCCTCGCCGGCGACGAAGCGGCGACGCTCACCCACCCCGAGCTCGAGGTCCGTCTCGACGTAGAAGCTAGGGCCCCGGAGATGGCCCTCCAGAGGCTCTGGGCGGTGCTCGACCTCCACGCTCCCACCGGCACGGCGGCCGGCTGGATGTTGTGGGACGCGATGGGTGCCAGGCGGCCGCGCTCGTGGGTGCGGGACTACTCCCGGGCGGAGCTCGGCCTCCCTCCCGGCTAGACTGATTCGCCAGTCAGTAGGGAGGAGGGGCCCTGTGTCTTCGTTGCCCACCGACGTCTACCCGTTGTCCGCGGAGCAGGTGGCCATGGTCGAGCTGTGCCGCGACTTCGCCGAGCGCGAGATCCGACCGCGCGCCCGCGCCGTAGACGAAGCTGACACCGAGACGCCATGGGACCTGTGGTTCCTGGCCGCGGACGCCGGGATCACCGCCTTCATGCTCCCCGAGAGCTACGGCGGCGGGGGTTGCAGCGACGTGTTCACCCAGTGCCTGGTGCAAGAAGAGCTTTGCTACGGGGACCTCGGGATCGGAAACCTGCTCTGCTCGGGCGGCTTCTTCGCCGACCCGGTGCTGGAGCTCGGCACCCCCGAGCAGCAGGCGCGTTGGCTGGCACCGCTGTGCGGCCCCCGTCCCCCGATGACTGCCCTAGCCACTACCGAGCCCGACGCGGGCTCGGACGCTGCGGCGATCCGCACCAGCGCTACCCGCGACGGAGGCGGGTACGTGATCAACGGGTCCAAGGCGTGGATCTCCAACGCCGGCGAGGCCGAGCTGTACGTCGTGTTCGCCAAGACCGACCCCGACGCCCGGAGCCGTGGGGTGACGGCCTTCCTGCTCGACAAGGGCACAGCCGGGCTCTCCTTCGGTCTGCCGATGCGCAAGATGGGTCAGCGGGCGATCGTCTGTCGGGAGATGTTCTTCGACGACGTCTTCGTCCCCGACGACCAGCGCCTCGGCGACGAGGGCAAGGGGTTCGTCGGCCTGATGCGCACCTTCGACATCTCCCGGGTGCTCCTCGGCGCTGCCTCCGTCGGGATCGCTCGCGCCGCGCTCGACTACGCGGTCGGCTACGCCGCGCAACGCCAGGCCTTCGGCGCGCCGATCCTGCAGCACCAGGCGGTCTCCTTCCGCCTGGCGGACGTGGCGACGCGCGTGGAGTCCGCTCGCCTGCTGGTCTGGCGGGCCGCACGCCGCCTCGACGCCGGCGAGCCGGCCACCTCCCTGGCGGCCATGGCGAAGCTGACCGCGTCGGAGACGGCCATGTTCTGCACGTGGGCCGCCGTCCAGACCCTCGGTGGGTGGGGTTACTCGCGCGACCACCCCGTGGAGCAGTGGTTGCGGGACGCCAAGCTCGAGGAGATCGAAGAAGGGACTTCGGACATCATGAGGATGGTCATCGCCCGGGGACTGGCGTGAGCGGTGGAGCGGGCAGCTACCTCGTCGCCACTTGGACCGACGAGATCACGAGGCGCCAGGGTCACCTGGTCGTGGACCGCCTGGTCCGGGGGCTGGCCAGCGGCGGGTTGCGCATGCGGGCCGGCTGCACCCTGGAGGAGGTGCGCGGGCTCGCGGAGGCGATGACCCGCAAGGAGGCCCTCAACTACACCCCCGGCGCCCACTACGTGCCCCTCGGCGGGGCCAAGGGCGGTATCGACTGCGACCCCCGCAGCGACGAGGCGCAGGGCATGCTCACCCGGTACCTGGTCGCCACGGCCCCTTACCTGGAGCGGGTCTGGGCGACGGGGGAGGACATGGGGCTGACCCAGGCGATGATCGACCAGGCGGTCGCCGACGCCGGCCTGGAGAGCTCTATCCAGGCCCTTTACCCCTACCTCGACGATCCGGAACGGGCCAAGGCGCGCCTCGCGTCCGGCTTCGAGGTGACCGTGGACGGGGTCGGGCTCGACACCCTCGTAGGCGGCTACGGGGTGGCGGCCGCCGCCCTGGCCGCCCTCGAGCGCCTGGGGCGTCCGTGCTCCGGGACCCGCGCCTTCGTGCAGGGCTTCGGGTCGATGGGCGGCGCCAGCGCCCGCTACCTCGCGCGCGCCGGGCTCCCCGTCGTCGGGGTGGCCGACGCCGACGGGGTGATCGCCAACCCCGGAGGCCTCGACGTCGAGGAGCTCCTCCGCCACCGCGACCACTTGGGCAGCCTCGACCGCTCTGCCCTCGGCACGGCCGACGTGCAGCTGCCACGAGATGCGTGGCTGGATGTCGACGCCGAGCTGCTAGTGCCCGCGGCCGTCTCCTGCGCCGTCGACGCCGGCGACGCCGACCGGGTGCGCGCCTGGCTCATCGTCGAGGCGGCCAACCTTCCGGTGACCCCGGAGGCAGAGGCGTCGCTCGTCCGGCGCGGGGTCACGATCGTCCCCGATGTCGTCGCCAACTCGGCCACCAACTCGTGGTGGTGGTGGACCCTGTTCGGCGACATCGGCCCCACCGCCGCCGAGGCGTTTGCCAGGATCGACGCAACGATGGTCGGTCTGGTCGGCCGGCTGTTCGAGCGGGCGGCCGACGACGGCACGACCCTGCGGGCCGCGGCCCACGCCATCGCCGAGGAGAACCACGCGCAGCTGATCGAGCGCTGGGGCCGGTACCGGCCGGCGCGAGCTGGTTGAGCAGCTCCGGCTGGCGCTCGACCCGCTCCCCGGTTGGCGGGAGTCGCGCCGCTGCTATCCGGGGTGCCTGGCGGTCGACGCCGGCCGCCGGCATGCTGATCCCGTGCGACCCGGCTCCGGCTCCGGCTCACCGGGGCGTCCTACACCACCGGGGCGCCCGCCGGCCACCGGTCGCCCGCCCGCTGGGGCGGCGCACCTCCGGGTCCGCCGCCCTCCGGCGGCCTGCAAGCGCCGGGGACGGGCCCGACTCCGAGCCCTGGCCGGCTGGCCGGGGTCCGCGATCCTGCTGGCCGTCGTCGGGGTCCTCGGTAGCCTCGCTCTCGCCGGCGTCTTCGACGGTGTGGTCGTTGACCGCG
>JAJZWW010000357.1 GCA_021846485.1 Actinomycetes bacterium | reverse complement strand
ACCATCTTCCCGGGGACCATCCAGTTGGCCAGGTCCCCAGCCGCAGAGACCTGCATCGCCCCGAGGACGGCAACGTCCACATGGCCGCCGCGGATCATGGCGAAGGACGTCGCGGAGTCGAAGTAGGACGCTCCCGGCTGCACCGTCACCGTCTCCTTCCCGGCATTGATCAGGTCCGGGTCGATGGCAGCCTCGTCCGGATAGGGGCCGACCCCGAGAATGCCGTTCTCGGCATGCAGCACCAGGTGCACCCCGACGGGGACGAAGTTAGGCACCAGGGTTGGCAGGCCGATCCCCAAGTTGACGTAGAGCCCGTCGGACAGCTCGGCGGCCACCCGGGCGGCCAGCTCGTCTCGGGTCCAACCGATCACCGGGCGACCGTCCGTTTCTCGATCCGCTTTTCGATCCCCGGTGCGGCCACCACCCGCTGGACAAAGATCCCCGGCGTGTGGATGTGCATCGGGTCGAGCTCCCCATGGTCCACCACCTCTTCTACCTCCGCGATCGTCACCTGTCCTGCCGCCGCGCACAACGGGTTGAAGTTCTGCGCGCTCTTCTCGTACACGAGGTTGCCGTACCGGTCGCCGAAGCGGGCGTGGACGAGCGCGAAGTCGGTTGTGATCGCCTCCTCCAGAACATGGAGCCGGCCGCCGAACTCGCGCACCTCCTTCCGGGGGGATGCCACACATACCCCCCCGGCGCCGTCGTAGCGCCAGGGCAACCCTCCCTCGACGAGCTGCGTGCCCACACCGGCCGGCGTGTAGAAGGCCGGGATGCCGGCACCACCCGCCCGCAACCGCTCGGCCAGGGTGCCCTGGGGGACCAGTTCCACCTCCAGCTCACCGGCCAGGTACTGCCTTTCGAACTCCTGGTTTTCCCCCACGTACGAACCGATGGTCCGACGGATGCGCCGGGCTGTCAGCAGGACGCCGAGTCCCCAGTCGTCCACACCGCAGTTGTTGGAGATCGTCTCGAGGTCTTCCACACCGGCGATCAGCAACGCCTCGATCAGCGCCGCGGGAATACCGCACAGCCCGAAGCCCCCCACCGCCAGCGATGCTCCGTCGGGGATGTCGGCCACCGCTTCGGCGGCGCTCCTCACGACCTTGTCCATGTTTGCTCCCAACTCCTCGGTGATCACGGTCTCCGCGGTCTCGTGGACCGGCCATTCCCACGGACGAGGTCAGTGGGCAAGCCAGCCCGCGTCCATGCCCAACACCCCGCCCGTCATGGTCCACGCCATCGACCCGCACAGCCACGCCACGGCCTGGGCGACCTCCACGGGTTCGATGAGCCGCTTCACGGCGTTGCTGGCCAGGAGCACCTCGGCGACGACCTCTTCCTCGGGCAGGTGGTGGACCGTCGATTGCTCGGCGATCTGGCCCTCGACCAGTGGGGTCCTAACATACGACGGGCAAATGGCGTGGGCGGTGACGTCGGGGCACCGAGCTGCGGCCTCGAGCGCGGTCGTCTTCGTCATCCCAAGCAGCCCGTGTTTCGCCGTCACGTAGGCCACCTTGTAGGGAGACGCCACGAGGCCGTGGACGGACGCAATGTTGATCACCCGGCCCCACTGCCTCTCGTACATCGCCGGGAGCAGTGCCCGAGTGAGGAGGAACGGGGCCGTGATCATCACGGCCAGGATGAGGTCCCAGCGCTCCACGGGAAATGCCTCGATCGGGCTCACGTGCTGGAGGCCGGCATTGTTCACCAGGATGTCGACCGCTCCGGCCTCCCCCGCCAACGCCGCCACCTCGTCGCCGACCGAGAGGTCGGCAGGAATGGCGAGCGAGACGGGGATCTCCTTGGCGACGAGGTCGAGCGCCGCGCCCGGAAGGTCGGAGACGATCACCTCACCGCCGAGCTCCGCGAGATGCGTGGCCACGGCGCGGCCGATGCCCGACGCCGCGCCGGTCACGAGGGCGCGACGGCCCTGGAGGTTGTCGTCCATGTCGATGCCACCTACCTGGTTCGGTTCGGATGTTCGGCTACCCCGAGCGCGCTCCGCAGCTCGGCACTGTCCCAGATCTCCTCCATGGTCCCCTCGAATCGCATGCGGCCTTTCTCGAGGAGATAGCCCCGGGCCGTGTGCGCCAGTGCGAACGCCGCGCTCTGCTCGGCAAGGAGGATGCCCAGGTTCTCGCGGGTCAGCAGGCCGAGCCACTGGCCCAGCTCCTCGACGACGGCCGGAGCAAGCCCTTCGGTTGGCTCGTCGAGGAGGACCATCTCGGGATTGGTGACGAGTGCCCGGCCGATCTTCAGCATCTGTTGCTCGCCGCCCGACAGATGACCGGCCCGACGGGTGCGCACCTCGGCCAACTTCGGGAACACCTCGTAGACCCGCTTGAGGGTCCACGGGCCGCGACGCCGAGGACAGGACCGGCGGGCCACCTCGAGGTTCTCGGCCACACTGAGGCTCGAGAAGACCCGACGGCCGCTGGGCACGAAGGCCAGACCCAGACGGGCGGACCGGTAGGGAGGAGCGCGGCGCAGGTCGCGCCCGTCGACGAGGACCGATCCGGATCGGGCAGGCGTCAGCCCGACGATGCTCCGCATCAGCGTCGTCTTCCCGGCGCCGTTGCGACCGAGCAGTGCCACGGCCTCGCCTGGTTCGACGACGAGCGACGCGCCCTGGAGCACGTGGCTGGCACCGTAGTAGGTGTGGAGCCCTTCGACGACGAGCCTCACGAACGCACCTCCCCGCCGTCGGTGCCCTGGCCGAGGTAAACGGCCATGACCTCCGGATGGGCCCGCACCTCGCCCGGGGTGCCGCCGGCGATCACCCGCCCCTGGTGCAGCACGGTGACCCGGTCAGAGATGCCGAACACCACGTCCATGTCGTGCTCGGACAGCACCACCGTGAGGTTCCGGCTGCGCGCCTCGGAGACGATCAGATCAGCCGTGGCCCGAGTCTCGGCCGGCGACATCCCGGCCGTCGGCTCGTCCAACATGAGGACGCTCGGTCGGACGGCGAGGGCCATGGCGATCTCGAGCGCTCGCTGGTCCCCGTGGGAGAGTTTGCCTGCCCGGGCTTCGGCCAGATCGACCAGCCCCGCCTGATCGAGCACCGACAGCGCTTCCCCCCGGGCACGGCGGTGGAACAGGGTGACCGGATCAAAGCTCCGATGACGCATCGTCACGATGCCGACCATGACCGACTCCACCACGGTGAGCCGGGCGCAGATGCTGGAGAGCTGGAAAACCTGGACCAATCCGCGCCGGGCGACGGCATGGGCTCGTTTCCCCCCGATCGACTCGCCGCCGAGCACCACGTCACCGCTGGTCGGCCGCAGCACGCCGGTCATCAGCTTGAACAGCGTGCTCTTCCCCGCACCGTTGGGTCCGATCAGCGCGTGGATGGTGCCGGGCTCGATCGCCAGCTCCACACCGTCGACCGCTCGGAAGCCACCGAAGTCACGCACCAGGCGGTGGGTGGCGAGAATGGGACTGCTCACGGTTCGCCCCCGGCAGGACCGGCGGGCCCGGTGCCGTTCGATCCGTGCCGATGCCGGCCGCGCACCCGTTCACCCGACCGCCGCACCAGTGACCGCAATCCCTCGATGGAGCCCGTCAAGCCGTCGGGACGGAGGAGAACGACGGCAAGGAGGACGACCCCGAGGATGATCTGCCAGTCCTGGGTGTGCTCGATCAGGTAGGTGTTGGCGAGCTGGTAGGCGAACGCTCCCACGATCGGCCCGGGGAAGAGGTACATCCCCCCGATCACGGCCATGAAGACCGGCGTGCCCGAGCTTGTCCACTCCAGCAGCGCCGGGTACGCCGACTGGCTGTAGACGACGAACAGCGAACCGGCGACGGCGCAGAAGAAGCCCGAGATCACGAAGGCAGCGAGCTGGTGGGCGAACACGTTGACGCCCATCGCGTCCACTCGCTCTCGATTGTCGCGGATCGCTCGCAGCACCAGACCGAAGGGGGAGTCGGTGACCTTCCACAGCACGGCAATGGCCACCACGCTCACGACG
>JAJZWW010000356.1 GCA_021846485.1 Actinomycetes bacterium | reverse complement strand
CGGCCGTGATAGAGGTTCCCGAGCCGCCGGACCTGCGACTACCCGGGGGGGTGGGCGGCGACGTCCCCCGGCCGGTGATCATCCAGGGAGGGATGGGCGTCGGGGTCTCCGGGTGGCGACTGGCCCGGGCGGTGTCGTCGGCAGGCCAGCTCGGGGTGGTGTCAGGCGTCGGGCTCGACACGCTCCTGGTCCGCCGGCTCCAGCTCGGGGATCCCGGCGGTCACCTGCGACGGGCGCTCGCCGCCTTCCCGTTCCCCGGCGTGGCCGAGAGGATCCTGCGGCTGTACTTCCGGGCGGGAGGCATCGAGGCGGGGGTGCCGTTTCGAGCCATGCCCCGACCGTCCCTCGGTCGCTCCCGGCCATCCGCCCAGGTCGTCGTCGCCGCCAACTTCGTCGAGGTCTTCCTCGCCAAGCAGGGTCACGCTGGACCGGTGGGGGTCAACTACCTGGAGAAGCTCCAGATGTCCACCCCGGCGGCGGTCTACGGTGCGATGCTCGCCGGGGTCGACTTCGTGCTCATGGGCGCCGGCATCCCGGCCGAGACCCCCGCCCTGCTGGGCTCCCTCGCCGCCGGGCGGCCGGGAGAAGTGACGGTGAGCGTCCAGGGAGGCGCACCGGGAAAGGCCGTCGCGGCACCCGAGGAGCTCTTCGGTGCCGCTCCCGAGCTCGGCCGTCCGAGCTTCCTCGCGATCGTGTCGTCCAACATGCTGGCCTCCTACCTGGCGCGCGACGCGCGGACCCGCCCCGACGGGTTCGTCGTGGAGAGCCCGATCGCCGGGGGGCACAACGCCCCTCCCCGGGGCCGCCTCGCGCTCGACGCCGAGGGCCAGCCGGTGTACGGCCCCCGCGACGTCGTCGACCTGGAGAAGATGTCGGAGCTGGGCCTGCCCTACTGGCTCGCCGGCGGGCAGGCGAGCCCCCGCAGCCTCTTGGAGGCGCTCCGGGTGGGGGCGGCGGGGATCCAGGTGGGGTCGGCCTTCGCCCTCTGCCGGGAGTCCGGCCTCGACGCGTCACTGCGGCAGGCGCTGCTGGAGCGGGCCGCCTCCGGCACCCTGGCGGTGCGGGCCGACCCGCTCGCCTCCCCCACCGGCTTCCCCTTCCAGCTGGCGTCCCTGCCCGGCACGGTGGCCGACGACGAGGTCTACTCGAAGCGCCCGAGGGTCTGCGACGTGGGGTACCTGCGGGCCCCCTACGCCAGGCCGGACGGCACGATCGGCTACCGCTGCCCGGCCGAGCCCGTGGCCGACTACATCCGCAAGGGCGGGCGGGCCGAGGACGCCGTCGGTAGACGCTGCCTGTGCAACGGGCTGATCGCGGCGATCGGCCTCGGCCAACGAGCTCGCGGCGGCGACATCGAGCCACCGCTGCTCACCCTCGGCCAGGATCTCTCCTTCCTCGGCGACCTGCTGACCGACGGGGACGGCGACTACACGGCGGCCGACGTCGTCGGCTACCTCCTCGACACCCACCGAGCCACCTCCGCAGCCGGCGCCCCCTACCGCTGACCCGATCAGGGCATCGACCGACGGCCGCCTAGCGTGGGCTCGTGGCGATGATCGAGGCCTCCGGGATCACCAAGCGCTTCGGCGCGGTCGCGGCCCTCGACGAGGTCGACCTGTCCGCTGAGGCCGGCACCGTCGTCGGCCTCCTCGGGCCCAACGGGGCTGGCAAGACTGGCAAGACGACGCTCGTGCGGATCCTCGCCACCCTCCTGCTCCCCGACGCGGGTCGGGCGTCGATAGCCGGCTACGACGTGGTCCGTGACGCGGCGTCCCTACGGTCGATGATCGGCCACCCAGTACCTGGAGGAGGCGGACCGCTTGGCCGACCGGATCGTCGTGATCGACCGCGGCCAGGTGATCGCCGAGGGGACCAGCGCCGAGCTGAAGGACACCCTTGGCCAGGACCGCCTCGAGGTCACCGTCGGCGACGCATCCGTCCTCCAAGAAGCAGCCCGCCTGGTCACCGACCTCGGCCACGGTCCGCCGCTCCTCGACCTCGCCAAGCGGCTCGTCTCGGTCCCGGCCGGAGGCGGGGCAGAGACCGTGGTCGAGGCTGCCCGCCGTCTCGGCGAGGCCGGCATCGCCCTGGCCGACATCGGACTTCGCCGGCCCTCCCTGGACGACGTGTTCCTGTCGTTGACCGGCCACGGCGCCGAGGCGGTCGGGTCCGACACCGCCGCCGCCGAAGGGCAGCACCGATGACCGCGACCGAACGGGCCGTACTTTCCCCTTCTCCCTCTCCGTCCCGAGCGCAGAGCCCCCGACCGATCACCTTCTCGGTCGCCCTCAGGGACGTCGCCGGGATCACCGGGCGCAACCTGCGCCGGATCGTCCGCACTCGCCGGCTCATGCTGCTCTCCTCCCCCTCTTCCCACTCATCTTCGCCAGCTCGGCCTTCGTCCCGGTCGCCAGCATGCCCGGCTGGCTGCGAGCCTTCGCCGACGTCCAGCCGGTCAGCGTGACCGTCGACGCCGTCCGGGCCCTCGTCGAGGGCGGCCCGATCGAGCACTGGTTGTGGCAGTCCCTGGTGTGGATCGTCGGGATCCTCGTGGTGTTCTTCGTGCTCGGGGTGCGCCAGTACCGCAAGCTCTGAGCCATCCCCCTCCCCGGCGGACCCGGCGCTCCGGCTAGGCCCGGCTAGGCCCGGCTAGGCCCGGCTAGTGCCCCGGCCGGTCGCCTCCGGCACCCGGCGCTTCGACGCCCGCCCACGGCGGGGCTGGCCGGATGGGTCCCCGACCGGCGTGGACACCAGGGGGAGGGGCTCCTCGAGCCCGGCGCCGAGGCGGCGCAAGAAGGTCCGCAGCAGCACCCGGGCCAGCCGGTCGGCGACCTCGCCCGCGGCGGGCGGCGCCTCGAGGGGCGGAAGGCGCAGCCGCCCCGAGGCGCTGACCTCGCAGCGCTCCGGGTCGAGCGGCGACACCGCTAGGGTGAGCTCGCCGTGCGAGCCGGCGCCGCTAAGGCCGGTCGCCTCGAACGCCACGCCCACGCCCGCCGTCCCGCTCCCCCCGCCGGTCGCCGGCAGGCAGCTGGCGGACACCTCCACGGGGGACCAGGGCGGCCCGCTGCAGGGGAGGCTGGAGCGCAGCGTCTCGGCCTGCTCGAAGGCGGCTACCAGCGCAGCGGTGACCAGCGTGACACTCCGCAGGCGCTCGGACACAGCCGAGCTGCCGGCCTCGACCTGGACGGAGTCCAGGACGGCCGCGCTGGCACCCCCCGGGCGGTGGGAGTCGGCCGGCGCGACCACCCGCCCCTGTTCGATGGCCAGGTCCGTGGCCACCACGTCGGCCAGGGTGGTGGCCCCGAGCACCTCGCGGAGCGCGTCGGTGGCGGCGCGCCAGGTCTCGTGCAGGGGGCACACCACGTCCCAGCGGCAAGGGCCGTCCCCGAGGGCGCAGCGCTCGGCGCGCAACGGACCCTCCCCGGCCTCCACGACCTCGACCAGCGCGATCTCCCCCGGGGCGCGCGAGAGCCGGTAGCCACCGTCCTTGCCGGCCTTCGAGGTCGCCAGGCCGGCCCGCACCAGGTCCGCGAGGATCTGGGAGGCGAAGGTCTGGGGCACGCCCATCTCGGCGACCACCTGGCGGATCTTGCGGGCCTCGCCGCCGTCGTAGGCCCGTGCGAGGGCCAGGGCGGAGCGCACGACGTAGTCCCCCCGCTTCGACAACGTCATGTTCACAGCTACAAGTGTAGCACGCTGCTTGACAGGGCCCCGCGAAGTGTGTATTGATGTCACTTACATCCAGTGCTGCACTCTACGTAGAGTCTTCAAAGGGAGTTACAGCGTGACGATCACCGCCCCCGAGGACCGAAGCCCCCGCCCCCCCGAGCCGGCAACCCTGCCCAAGGCGGTGCCCGTCGCCCTCCACCTGCGCCCACCGGCGCGCGAGGGCCTCGCCGAGCACTTCGGCGCCACCGACCCCCCGCCCGGCTGGGACCTGTCGCGCCACCCGAAGGTCGCCAGGGTGCTGCGCAACCGCAAGTTCCAGTTCCTCTTGAT
>JAJZWW010000007.1 GCA_021846485.1 Actinomycetes bacterium | reverse complement strand
CGAGGCTTTCTGTGCCGAGCAGTTGGAGGCCGTTCCCGCAGGCCCCGGGTCGCTCGCCGGCTCGCGGACGGACGGGCACACCGGCTCGACGGCGGACGGCTCGAGGGCGGACGGCTCGAGGGCGGGTGGGGGCCCTCGCCCGGCCGGGCACGCCCAGCCGGATGGCGCGCGCTACCGCCTGTCGGGGGGCGAGGATGCCTACGAGCACTTCGGACGACTGGTAGCGGGGCGGCCCGGCCGATCGACGACCACCGCTCCAGCGCCGGGTACCGGCGCCACGCCGTCTCGGTCATCGCCACCCGGGCCCTGCGGCGGGTTCTCGACCCTTACGGCGACACGGAGCTACCCGGGAGGGCGGCGTGAGCTACCGCCTCCGGGTCAACGGCACACCCCAGGAGCTGGAAGACGGCTGGCTCGGGGAGAGCCTGCTGTTCGTGCTCCGGGAACGCCTCGGCCTCCCCGGCTCGAAGAACGCCTGCGAGCAGGGCGAGTGCGGGTCGTGCTCGGTGCTGGTGGACGGTCGGCTGCTCTGCTCGTGCCTCGTGCTCGCCGCCTCTGCGCTCGGCTGCGAGGTCACCACCGTAGAGGGCCTCGGGGGACCGGACCCGACCGCCCTGACCGACGTGCAGCGCGCCCTCGTCGAAGCCGGAGCCATCCAGTGCGGCTTTTGCACCCCGGGCCTGGTGGTCGCCGTCCACGACCTGCTCGAGCGGGTACCAGAGCCGGGAGACTGGGAGATCCGCGAGGCGATCTCGGGCAACCTGTGCCGCTGCACCGGCTACGGCCGGATCCTCGACGCGGTCCAGCGAGCCGCCCGTCTGAGGTCAGCCGCCCGACGAACGTCCTCGGCGGGCGCCGGATGAGCGTGCTCGACCGGCCCCGCAGCGCCCCCGCAGGAGCCGGCATCGGGGTGTCTGCTCCCCGCCCCGACGGAGTGCCGAAGGTCCGGGGGCAGTTCCTGTTCTCCTCGGACCTGTGGGCCGAGGGGATGCTCTGGGGTCACGTCCTGCGCTCCCCGGTCCCCGCCGCCCGCATCCGGCGGATCGACGTGGCCCCCGCGCTGTGCATCGACGGGGTGAGGGCGGTGGTCACCGCCGCCGACCTCCCCGGCGCGGCTACCTTCGGGCTGGAGGTGGCCGACCAGCCGGTGTTCGCCTCCGACGTGGTCCGCTACGTAGGAGAGCCGCTCGCCGCGGTCGCCGCCGACCACCCCGAGACTGCCCGCCGGGCGGCCGGGGCCATCGTCGTCGACTACGAGCCCATCGAGCCCCTCTGCGACCCCGAGATGGCGCTTCGCGCACCCGCGATCCACCCCGACGGCAACGTGTTCCGCCACCTGAGGATCGAGCACGGTGAGGCGTTCCCGCAGGCCGCGGTGGTCGTCGAGGGGACATACGAGGTCGGCATGCAGGACCAGGCGTTCCTCGGCCCGGAATCGGGGCTCGCGGTGCCGGGCGAGGACGGGGGCGTCGACTTGTACATCGCCACCCAGTGGCTGCACGTCGACCGGGACCAGGTGGCCCGCTGCCTCGGACTGCCCTGCGACAAGGTCAGGCTGCACCTCGCCGGCGTCGGCGGGGCCTTCGGGGCCCGGGAGGACGTGAGCATCCAGGTGCACCTGTGCCTCCTGGCCCTGACCACCGGTCGGCCGGTGAAGATCGTCCTCGGCCGGGAGGACTCCTTCTTCGCCCACGTCCACCGCCACCCGGCGCGCATCTGGCTGCGTCACCACGCCGACCCCGAGGGACGCCTGCTCCGGGTGGAGGGCCGGGTCGTCCTCGACGGCGGTGCCTACGCCTCGTCGTCCAACGCGGTGATCTCCAACGCCACCGCCTTCGCCACCGGCCCCTACCGCGTCCCGAGCGCCACCGTCGAGGGTTGGGTGGTGCGGACCAACAACCCGCCGTGCGGGGCCATGCGCGGCTTCGGCGCCGTCCAGGCCTGCTTCGCCTACGAGGCGCAGATGGACCGGCTCGCCCGGGCCCTCGCGATCGACCCAGTCGAGCTCCGCCTGCGCAACGTCCTCCGGCCCGGCGACCGCCTGATCACCGGTCAGCGCATCGACGGGACCGCCCCGGTGGCCGAGGTGGTCCGCGCAGCAGCCAACGCCCCGCTACCTCCCGGAGGCCCCGCCGACCTCCCCGCGATCGCCCTCCCCGGCGGGGCCGGTCGGGCGGCTGACGTCGGGCGGGTCCGCCGGGGAGTCGGGTTCGCCGTCGGCTACAAGAACCTCATGTACTCCGAGGGCTTCGACGACTCGTCCGAGGCTCGGGTCCGCCTGGAGCTGGTGGGGACCGCGCCCGTGGCGACCGTCACCTGTGCGGCAGCCGAGGTTGGGCAGGGCTTCGTGACCCTCGCCCGCCAGATCGTCGCCGAGGAGCTCGGCGTCGAGGACACCGTCCTCGCCCCACCCAGCACTGCGACGGTCGGGTCGGCCGGCTCCACCTCCGCCAGCCGCCAGACGTGGATGTCCGGAGGGGCGGTGGCCGAGGCCTGCCGGGCTGCCGCCCGCCAGCTCCTCCTCCGGGCCCGGGCGGGCAACCGAGTGGCCGCGGACGCCGGCCTCCCCCCCGACCTCGACGCCGCGGCGACGAGCGGGGACCCCTCGGGCGGGGTGAGTGACGCCCACGCTCTCGGCGCTCTCGGCGTCGCGGCACTCGCCGAACTGCTCGGGGCCGGCCCCGTCGAGGCCTCCGCCACCTTCCACCACCGCCCGACCCAGCCGCTCGACTCCGCCGGCCAGGGAGACGCCCACGTGTCCTTCGCCTTCGCCGCCCACCGGGCGGTCGTCGACGTCGACGTCGACCTCGGCCTGGTGAAGGTCGTACAGGTCGCCACTGCCCAGGACGTCGGACGGGTGCTCAACCCGCTGCAGGTCCTCGGCCAGGTCGAGGGGGGCATCGCCCAGGGCGTCGGCCTGGCGGTGATGGAGGAGATCGTGTTGGACCGCGGACTGGTGCGGAACCCCTCGTTCACCGACTACCTGCTACCCACCGCTCTCGACATGCCCGAGGTCACCGTCGCCGCGCTCGTCGAGCAGCCCGAGCCGGGAGCGCCCTTCGGCGCGAAGGGGGTCGGCGAGCCCCCGACCATCTCCTCCACCCCCGCAGTCGTCGCGGCCATCCGGGCGGCCACCGGCTTGGAGCTGGACCGGGTGCCGGTGCGGCCGGCCGACATCGCCCTGGCTCCCCGACCAGCGCAGACCTCGACGCCGGCCCGGGCCGACACGCCGGCCCGACCCGCCGCGCCAGCCAGACCGAGCGAACCTGCCAGGCCCGACGCAGGGCCTGCAGGCCCCGCCGGGAGAGCGATGGTCCCCGCCCGGGAGGACCTGTTGGGACTTCCGGGCATCGAGCTGCACGTCCACCTGGAGGGGAGCTTCACCCCCGAGCGGGTCGCCGAGCTCGCCCGGGCCGCCGGCGAGCCGGACGTCGATCGCCGAGTCAGGTCCGCCTTCGCCGCCGGCGACCTCGCCGATCTGCTCACCGCCCTCGACTGGTGGTGCGGCCTGGTGCGCACCGAGGAGCAGGCCACCAGCCAGGCCGAGGGGTTTGCCCGGTTCCTCGCCAGCAGCGGCGTGGTGTACGCCGAGGTGACGGTCAACCCGACCCATTGGGGCGGGCTTCCCCGCCGGGCCCTGATCGACGCTCTCGCCGCCGGCTTCGAGCGTGCTACGACCCCCGGGGCCCCTGGGGCCCTCGGCTCGGCAAGCCCGACGGCACCACCCGCCGAGGCCTGCGACTGCCGGCTGGTCGTCTCCCTGCGCCGGGACCAGGACGAAGGCGACATCCGGCGGGTCCTCGACGAGCTCGGCTCCCGACGCCCCGCAAGGGTCGTCGCCCTGGGGGTCGACGGGGACGAGCGCTCCGCCGCTGCGCGCCGGCGGGTCCTCGCCGAGGCCTTCGCCGAGGCGGCCCACATCGGCCTCGGCCGCACCGCCCACGCCGGCGAGTCCTCGGGCCCCGAAGGGGTCCTGGCCGCCCTCGACGACCTCGGGGTGACCCGCATCGACCACGGGGTCCGGGCGGTCGAGGACCCCTCGGTGCTCTCCCGGCTCCGGGACCAGCGGGTCACCCTGGACGTGTGCCCGACGTCCAACGCCCGCCTGCTCTACGGCACCCTCGACCGCCACCCCCTGGCGGCCCTCGACGCCGCCGGCCTGGCGCTCAGCATCGGAACCGACGACCCACTCATCTTCGGGGTGGACCTCCCCGAGGAGCTCTCCCGCGCAGCGCGCCTCGCCGCCTGGGACCTCCCGCGCCTCCGCCGCTGCCAGCACGACGCTCTCGACGCGGCCTTCTGCGACGACGCGACGCGCAGCTCCCTCTCCCGGCGTCTGGCCCCCTGGGACACCTCCGGGCGGAAGTCGGAGGGCTGATGGCGCGCCCCCCTTCCTCGCCCCGCGCCCTGGCCGCTGCCCGTGGGGACATCCCCGCCGACCTCCTGCTACGCGGAGGGAAGGTCCTGGCCGCGGCCACCCGGGAGTGGGTGCGCACCGACCTCGCGGTCTGCGACGGGGTCGTGTGCGGCTGGGGACCGAGAGACGCCGACCAGGTAGTCGACGTCGACGGGTGCGCCCTGACCCCCGGCCTGATCGACGCCCACATGCACCTCGAGTCCACCAAGCTGTGGGTCGACCAGTTCGTCGCCGCGGTTCTGCCCCACGGCACGACCGCGGTGGCCGCCGAATCTCTCGAGATCGCCAACGTCGCCGGCGTGCCGGGTGTCGCCGCGCTCGTCGAGGCGTCCCGCCTCCTTCCCTTCACCTTCGGGGTCTCGGCGTCGAGCTGCGTCCCCGCGTCGCCCTTCGAGAGCCCCGGCGCCAGCCTCGGCCCCGAGGAGATCGGAGTCCTGCTCGACGAGCTCGGGGCGATCGGCCTCGCCGAGGTGATGGATTTCCCCGGGGTCGTCGCCGGCGACCCGCTGGTGCGAGCCAAGATCGCCCGGGCCGGCTACCGGCGGGTCGACGGGCACGCACCGGGCCTCGCAGGACGCCGGCTCGACGCCTACATCGCCGCGGGGGTGGAGTCAGACCACGAGGGCACCACCCTGGAAGAGGCCGAGGAGCGCCGCCGCAAGGGGATGTGGGTGTTCGTCCGGCAGGGCTCGGCCAGCCGGGACCTGGCCGCCCTGATACCCACCGTCGCGCGCCACGGCACCGACCTGGTCGCCCTCTGCACCGACGACCGCGAGCCCGACACCCTCCTCGACGTCGGCCACGTCAACGACTGCGTCCGCCTCGCCGTCCACCACGGCATTCCCGAGGTCGATGCCTTCGTGCTGGCGACCGCCAACCCGGCCGCCTACCACGGTTTCCACCACCTCGGCGGGCTCGGCCCCGGCCAGCAGGCCGACGTGTGCGTCTTCGACCGCCTGGAGACCTTCGAGCCGGCCGCGGTCTACCACGCCGGCCGGCTGGTCGCCCGCCAGGGGGAGCTCGTGGCCGGGGCGGTCCCCCGCCTCGCAGCCCCCACCGCGCTGCGCGACACGGTGCACCTGGGCACCCCGCCGGCGGCGGCCGACCTCGACCACTGCCTGGCGCCGGGCACCCGGGTGCGGGTGATCGGCGTGTCCGCCGGCACGCTCTCCACGGCCAACCTCGAGCTGCAGGTCGACGATCCGGAGGTGGATCTCGCCCGCCTCGCGGTCGTCGAGCGCCACCGGGCCACCGGCCGGGTGGGCCTCGGGCTGGTGTCCGGGCTCGGCCTGCGCGACGGGGCCCTGGCCTCCACCGTTGGCCACGACGCCCACAATGTCACGCTCGCCGGCGCTCGCGGGCCGGGGGGACCTGCCGACATGGCCGTCGCCGTCAGGCGGCTCGCTGAGCTCGGGGGCGGACAGGTCGTTGTCCGGGACGGCCGGATCCTCGCCGAGCTGGCCCTGCCTCTCGCCGGCCTGATGAGCGACCGGCCCCTCGGCGAGGTCGCCGCCGCGGCCACCCGCCTGCAGTCGGTCGCCGCCGAGGTCCTCGGGGTGACCATCCCCGCACCGTTCATGACCCTGAGCTTCCTCGGCCTGTCGGTCATCCCCCGGCTCCGCCTCACCGACCGCGGCCTGCTCGACGTGGAAGCCTTCGACCTCACGAGCCTCGAGGTGGCACCTCGCTGACAGAAAGGGCGTGACACAGCCGGCGCGTGACACAGCCGGCGGTTGACACTCGCCGGCGCAGGCCCTAGACTGTTAACCGCGGTTCACTGGATCGAGAACGGGGGGCTGTTGGGCCCAACAGGCGTGCGCATCGGCAACGGACAGGCCTTCTGGGGCGACACCCCTTCGGGCCCCACCCAGCTGGTCGAGCGGGGGGACATCGACTACCTCACGATGGACTTCCTCGCCGAGGTCACGATGAGCGTCCTACAGAAAGCGCGCCGGCGACGGCCGGAGGCGGGTCATGCCACCGACTTCGTCGGGATCCTGGAGCGAGTGCTGCCCGCCTGCCGACAGCGGGGTATCCGGATCGTGGCCAACGCCGGCGGTGTCAACCCAACGGCGTGCGCCGAGGCGTGCGAGACGGTGGTCCGCGAGCTCGGACTGGCTGGGATGCGCATCGGGGTCGTCGATGGCGACGACATCGTCGACGACCTGAAGGCCCTCGTCGGCGACGGCCAGCTGGCCAACCTCGACACCGGAGAGCCGCTCGGCCCGCACCTCGACGAGGTGCTCTCGGCCAACGCCTACCTCGGCGCTGGGCCCATCGCCGCCGCCCTCGGCCGGGGCGCACACGTGGTGATCACCGGGCGGGTCGCGGACGCCGCCCTCACGCTCGGGCCGCTGCTCCACGAGTACGGGTGGGCGCTCGACGACTGGGACCGCCTGGCCGCTGGGGTGGTCGCCGGCCACATCATCGAGTGCGGTACCCAGGCGACGGGCGGCAACTTCGACCGCTGGCGGGAAGTCCCGGACCCGGCCCACATCGGCTGGCCGATCGTGGAGATCGACCCCGACGGCACGTTCGTGGTCACCAAGCCGGCCGGGACCGGAGGCATGGTGACCGCCGACACCGTAACCGCCCAGGTGCTCTACGAGATCGGCGACCCGGCCCGCTACCTCGCGCCGGACGTCGTGGCCGACTTCACCAGCTTCCGCCTGCTCGACGAGGGCACTGACCGGGTGCGGATCACGGGTGTCCGCGGCCGCCCGGCGACCGACACCTACAAGGTGTCCATCGGTCTCGACGCCGGCTGGAAGGCAAGCGGTCAGCTGGTAGTCGCCGGGCCCGAGGCAGCCGCCAAGGCGCACGCCGTCGCCGAGCTGTTGTTTGCCCGCCTGGCGGCCGACGGCGTCGCCTTCGGGATCGACGAGCAACTGGTCGAAGTCCTCGGCACCGGCGTCGTGTTCCCCGGCATGGTCGCCGGCACCGATCCGGTGGAGGTGGTGCTGCGCGTCGGCGTGCGCCACGCCGACCGGCACCGGGTCGACCGCTTCGGCCGTGAGCTGGCCGCGCTCGTCACCGCCGGCCCGTCCGGGCTGACCGGCTTCGCCGCGGGGCGACCCAAGGCCAGCGACGTCGTCGGGTTCTGGCCGGCGCTGGTGACCAAGGACCGGGTGACCCCCCGAGTGCAGGTCCGGGAGGTGACCTGACCGTGCGGGTGCTCGTGGGAGCCATCGCCTCGACCCGCTCCGGTGACAAGGGCGCGGACGCCAACGTCGGCGTGTGGGCGCGCACGGACCGTGCCTACGAGGCGTTGCGAAGCGCGCTCACCGCCGACGCCGTCGGGCGCCACTTCGCCGCGGTGTGCCACCGGCCCGTCCGCCGCTACGAGTTGCCCAACCTCCGGGCGCTCAACTTCGTGCTGCCCGGCACCCTCGGCGGGGGTGGTAGCACCAGCATGAGGAGCGACGCCCAGGGCAAGGCCTACGGCCTGGCTCTCGCCCACCTCGTGATCGAGGTCCCTGACGACTTGGAGGTGGGCGGGTGACCGACTTCGACGAGCCCGCCGAGACAGCGATGCTCCGGGAGTCGGTCGCCAAGGTGACCGCCGAGTTCGGCCCGCGCTACTACCAGGAGCGGGCCGCCCGGGGCGGCCGGACGATCGAGCTGTGGCAGGCCCTCGGCGACGCCGGCTTCGTCGGGGTCAACCTCCCCGAGCGCTACGGCGGCGGTGGTGGCGGCGTCGCCCAGCTGGCAGTGGTGTGTGAGGAGACGGCCGCTGGTGGCTGCCCGCTGCTCCTGCTCCTGGTGTCATCGGCGATCAGCGGCGAGATCCTCAGCCGCCACGGCAGCGAGGAGCAGCAGGCCCGATGGCTCCCGGGGCTCGCCTCCGGGCGCGAGAAGATGGTCTTCGCCATCACCGAGCCCGACGCCGGCTCCAACTCCCACCGGATCTCCACCACCGCCACTCGGGACGGCGACGACTGGGTCCTGACCGGGACGAAGTACTACATCTCCGGGGTCGACGAGGCGCCCCGCATGCTGGTCGTCGCCCGCACGAGCACCGAAGGCCGGTCGGGAGGGGACAGCAGCGACCTGTCCCTGTTCGTCGTCGACACCAATGCCCCCGGCCTCGACCGGACGCCCATCCCCGTCGAGGTTGGCGCCCCCGAGAAGCAGTTCCAACTGCACTTCGATGCCGTTCGGGTCGGCCCCGACCGCCTGGTCGGCACGGCCGGCGACGGGCTGCGCCTGGTGTTCAGCGGGCTCAACCCCGAACGGATCGCCGGCGCCGCCATCTGCACCGGGATCGGTCGCTACGCGCTTGCCAAGGCGGCCGGCTACGCCCGCGACCGCCAGGTGTGGGGCCAGCCCATCGGTGCCCACCAAGGTGTTAGCCACCCGCTGGCCGCCGCCGCCATCGGAGTCGAGCTCGCCCGCCTGATGACCGAGAAGGCCGCCTGGCTGCACGACCACGACCGCCCGGCCGGCGAGGCCTCCAACATGGCCAAGTTCGCCGCCGCCGACGCCGGCCTGGGCGCACTCGACGCCGCCATCCAGGTCCACGGTGGCAACGGCATGGCCAGCGACTACCGGCTGGCCCACCTCTGGGGCATGCTGCGGCTGTTGCGCATCGCGCCGGTCAGCCGGGAGATGATCCTCAACTACGTGGCCCAGCACACCCTCGGGCTCCCACGTTCCTACTGAGGCCGAAGGTGCCGTCGTGACCGTGCTGCGCAGCGCCGTCGACCGGGGGAGCGACGTCTTCCGGTCCAACCGGGAGGGGATGCTGGCGCGCCTCGCCGCCCTGGACGACCAACAGGCGCTCGCCCGCGCCGGTGGCGGGGCGGCCTACGTCGAGCGTCACCGGTCCCGGGGCCGCTATCTCGCCCGGGAACGCATCGACCTGCTGGTCGACGAGGACGCCCCGTTCCTCGAGCTGTCGAGCCTCGCGGCGTGGGGCACGGAGTTCACCGTCGGGGCCAGCGTGGTCACCGGGGTCGGTGTAGTGGCCGGCACCGAGTGCATGCTCATCGCCCACGACCCGACCGTCCGGGGCGGCGCCTCCAACCCCTACACGTGGCGCAAGGTGCTGCGGGCGATGGCCATCGCCCGGGAGAACCGGCTGCCCACCGTCAACCTGGTCGAGTCCGGCGGTGGGGACCTGCGCACCCAGGCCGAGCTGTTCGTACCTGCCGGCAAGCTGTTCCACGACCTGACCGCGCTGTCGGCGGCCGGGATCCCCACAGTCGCCCTCGTGTTCGGCAGCTCCACTGCCGGCGGAGCCTACGTGCCGGGGATGTGCGACTACTCGGTGATGGTCAGGCAGGCGGCCAAGGTGTTCCTCGGCGGTCCGCCCCTCGTGAAGATGGCGACCGGCGAGGACGCCGACGACGAGTCGCTCGGCGGGGCGGAGATGCACTCGCGGGTCTCGGGGCTCAGCGACTACCTCGCCGATGACGAGCTCGGCTGCATCGCCATCGGCCGCCAGATCGTCGAGCACCTCCACTGGCGCAAGCTCGGGCCGGGGCCGAGCGAGCCGTCCGATCCGCCGGTGCACGACCCCGAGGACCTGCTGGGCATCGCCTCGATCGACCTCAAGGTCCCCTTCGACCCGCGGGAGGTGCTGGCTCGCACCGTCGACGGCTCGCGCTTCGAGGAGTACAAGCCGCTCTACGGGTCGGCTCTCGTCACCGGCTGGGCGTCGGTGTGGGGGTACCCCGTCGGGGTCCTCGCCAACGCCCGCGGGGTGCTGTCCAACGAGGAGGCCCAGAAGGGGACCGAGCTCATCCTGCTCTGCAACCAGACCGACCTGCCGCTGGTGTTCCTCCAGAACACCACCGGTTTCATGGTCGGCACCCGCTACGAGCAGCGGGGCATTGTCAAGGACGGGGCCAAGATGATCAACGCGGTCACCAACAGCTCGGTGCCGCATGTGACGATCAACATGGGGGCCTCCTACGGAGCCGGCAACTACGGCATGTCCGGGCGGAGCTACGACCCCCGGCTGCTCTTCACCTGGCCAAACGCCAAGACCGCGATCATGGGCCCCGAGCAGCTCGCCGGGGTCATGTCCATCGTCGCCCGCCAGGCGGCCCAGGCGGCGGGGCGACCTTTCGACGAGGAGGCCGATGCCACCCGCCGGGCCGAGCTCGCGGCGAGGGTCGAGGCCGAGTCCCTGGCGCCCCACATGTCGGGGTTGCTCTACGACGACGGGATCGTCGACCCCCGCGACACCCGCACCATCCTCGGGATGTCCCTGTCGGTGTGCCACAACAACGTCGTCGCCGGTACCCGCGGCTACGGCGTGTTCCGGATGTAGGCGGTCGGCATTGATCCGCAAGCTGCTCGTTGCCAACCGGGGCGAGATCGCCCGTCGGGTGTTCCGGACCTGCCGGGACCTCGGGATCGCCACCGTCGCGGTGCACTCCGACCCGGACGCCTCGTCACCGTTCGTCGCCGAGGCCAACGAGTCGGTCGCCCTCGGCGGTGCCACCCCGGCCGAGTCGTACCTGCGGGGCGGCGCCATCGTCGCCGCGGCCGTCGCTGCGGGCGCCGACGCCGTCCACCCCGGTTACGGGTTCCTCTCCGAGGACGCCGGCTTCGCCGCCGCGGTGGTGGCCGCCGGGCTCACCTGGGTCGGCCCGCCGCCTGCGGCGATCGAGGCCATGGGCTCCAAGCTCGCCGCCCGCCGCCTGATGGGTGACGCCAGCGTGCCCGTCCTGCCCGGCGAGGATCTGACCGGCGTCGGAGACGCCGACCTCGAGTCCGTCGCCACGAAGGTCGGCTGGCCCGTGCTGGTCAAGGCGTCCGCTGGTGGCGGTGGCCGAGGCATGCGCGTCGTGCGGCGCCCCCGCGACCTCATGGAGGCGGTCGCCGCGGCCCGCCGGGAGGCGACGGCGGCCTTCGGTGACGGCACCGTGTTCCTGGAGCGCTACGTCGACGAGCCGCGCCACGTGGAGATCCAGATCTTCGGGGACGCCCACGGCCGCGTTGTCTCGTTGTTCGAACGGGAATGCTCGATCCAGCGGCGCCACCAGAAGATCCTGGAAGAAGCGCCGTCGCCGGTGATGACCGCAGCGCTGCGCGACGCCATGGGCGCCGCGGCCGTCACCGCAGGCCGGGCCATCGGCTACGTGGGAGCCGGGACGGTCGAGTTCGTGCTCACGCCGGACGGCGAGTTCTACTTCCTGGAGGTCAACACCCGCCTGCAGGTCGAGCACCCCGTGACCGAGGCAGTAACGGGCCTCGACCTGGTCGCCCTGCAGCTGGCGGTCGCCGAGGGCCACCCCCTGCCGCCGGGCGCGCTGGCCCCCGAGCTGCGCGGTCACGCGATCGAGGCCCGGTTGTACGCCGAGGACCCGCTGGCATCGTTCCTCCCCTCCGCCGGGACGCTGAGCCGCTTCGAGGTACCGCTCGACGCCGGGGTCCGGGTCGACAGCGGGGTCGAGAGTGGCGACACCGTGTCGGTCAACTACGACCCGATGCTGGCCAAGGTCGTCGCCTGCGGGTCGAGCCGGGACGGAGCCCGGCGTCGCCTGGTCGCCGCTCTCCGCCGGGCCCGCATCCACGGCGTCACGACCAACCGGGATCTCCTGGTCGCCGTCCTCGAGCACCCCGAGTTCGCCGACGGCGCCATCGACACTCACTTCCTCGAGCGCCACCCGCCGACCTCGCTGTGCCTGCTGCCGCCACCGGGGTCAGCCCAGGTGCGTCACTCGGTGCTCGCTGCCGCCCTGGCCGACCAGGCGGCTGCCCGCCGGGCTGCAAGCGTCTGGGCGGAGGCGCCGTCGGGCTGGCGCAACAACGCCGGCGACCCCCAGGTCCGCGCCTACCGCTACCGCTACGACCAGGGTCCGGCCCGCCTCGAGGCGCGCTACCGGCGGGGGCGCACCGGCTGGTGGGCCGAGGTCGACGGCACCGGCATCGACGCCGTCGCGACCACCGTCGAGCCGGGGCAGGTCGAGCTGGTCGAGTCCGGCGTGCGCCGTCGTTACCGCGTCGAGACGGAGGGTGACCGGGTGTGGGTCGACGGACCCGACGGGTCGGTCGAACTGCAGCGCGAACCCCGCTTCCCGGAACGGGGCGCCGCCGCTGCAGCCGGGTCGCTCGTCGCCCCGATGCCGGGCGTGGTCCGCCGGGTCCAGGTGACGGAGGGCGACCTGGTGGAACGGGGCGCGCCGCTGGTGATCCTCGAGGCGATGAAGATGGAACAGACCGTGCTGGCCCCCGTCACCGGGACCGTCACGGCGGTCCCGGTCGCCGAGAACCAGACGGTTGCTGCCGGCGCCACGCTCGTCGTCATCCACGAAGGCGGCGACGCCGAAGCGGGAGAGGGCGCCGGTGGCTGACGACGTCACCGTCTACGAGCGACGGGGCCGGGTGGCCTGGCTCACGATGAACCGGCCCCAAGCGGCCAACGCCCTCGATGCGGGCCTACGGGCCGGGCTCGCCGCGGGCTTCGAGCGCTTCGCCGCCGACGGCGACGCCACCGTGCTCGTGCTCACCGGGACGGGGGAGAAGGCGTTCTCTGCCGGAGGAGACCTGAAGGAGATGGCGACGACGTCGCTCGGAGTGCCGCCCGTGGACTTCGTGCCGCAGCCCGGCCGGAGCGTGCGCGTCGACAAGCCGATCATCGCCGCGGTCAACGGTGTCGCCTACGGCGGCGGCTTTCTCCTGGCACAGAGCTGCGACCTGTGCGTCGCTGCCGACCACGCCCGCTTCGGGATCACCGAGGCCCGGTGGGGGCGCGGCTCGCCGTGGGCGGCTCCGCTCCCCTGGATGATCCCGCCGCGAGTCGCCATGGAGCTCGTATTGACCGCCCGGCCGATCACGGCGGAGCGGGCCTACGAGGTCGGCCTCGTCAACGCCGTGGTGCCGGCGGTTGAGCTGCGCGACGCCGCGCAGGACCTGGCCGAAGCCGTCGGCGCCAACGCGCCCCTGTCCGTCAGGGCCGGCAAGGCGATGGTCTACGCGGCCGCGGGTCGGGATCGCGAGGCAGCCTGGGCGGAGGCCGAGGAGTTGTTCCGCCCCGCGTACCTGAGTGACGACGCCCAGGAGGGCCCCCGGGCCTTCCTGGAGAAGCGGGCACCGGTGTGGCGCGGCCGATGAGCGCCCGAGCCGGCGCGGGCCCGGCCGCCGGCCGGCGGGCGGAGCGGCGTGCCCTCATCCTCGACGCCGCCCGGCACCTGCTGCGGGATCAGGGGTGGCACGCCGTCGGCATCGACGAGATCGGCACGGCGTCGGGGGTGACGGGTCCGGCCGTCTACCGGTACTTCGCGAGCAAGGACGCGTTGCTGACCGAGGCCTTGAACCACGCCGCCGAGGAGCTGTGGAGCTCGGCCCCGCTGTCCACCGACGCTCCCCTGGAGGCATGGGTCGAGAGCCACGTGGGATTCGTGCTGGCCAACGCCGACCTGGTCGAGCTGTGGTACGCCGAGTCGCGCCATCTCGACCCCGACACGCGCGCCGCCCAACGTCGCCTGCAACGCCGCTACCTCGACGGCTGGACAACGGCGCTTCGCGCCCGGCGGCCGGAGCTGGTCGTCGAGGATGCCCGCACGATGGTCCGGGCGGCCGTCGGGCTCATCCACGCGGTCGCCCACGCCGATGCCCACCCCCATCCGGAGCGGACCGGTCCGTTGCTCGTCCGTATGACGCGCGCCGCCCTCGACGGCTGAGCCCCCGTCCAGATGACCCGACGCACCACCATGGGGGGAACCAGATGACCACCGACACGGCCAGCGCCCGGGGCGCCGTAGCCGAGGCCTTCGACGCCCTCCTCGACGACCTGGTCGCCGAGGCAGCAGCCTTGCGCCGGCTCGTCGCGCCGCTGGGCGAGGCCGACTGGGACCGGGCGACCCCGGCGGCGGGCTGGGCCATCCGCGACCAGATCGCCCACCTCGCCTACTTCGACGAAGCGGCCACGACAGCCGCCACCGACCCGGGGGCCTTCCGGGTCGAGGCGACGAAACTGGCCGGGCTGGGCGACGCCTTCCCTGACGCGGTGACCACCCAGGCCGGCCGCCGCCCGGGCGCCGAGCTGCTCGCCTGGTGGGACCAGGCTCACGCCGAGCTGGTCCGTTCTCTCCGGCGGACCGACCCCCGGGCCCGGTTGCCCTGGTACGGGCCCGACATGAGCGCGATGAGCTCGGCTACTGCCCGGCTGATGGAGACGTGGGCGCACGGCGTCGACGTAGCCGACGGGTTGGGCGTGGGTTTGGAGGAAAGCCCTCGCCTCCGCCACGTGGCTCACCTGGGGGCGGCCACGCGGGGCTGGTCTCTCACCCAGCACGGCCTCGGGGCTCCGGCCGTCCAGGTGCGCGTCGAGTTGCACGGGCAGGGCGGCCTGGTTTGGTCGGCCGGTCCGGAGGAGGCCACCGACGTGGTTCGTGGGACTCTGCTCGATTTCTGCCTGGTCGTCACGCAACGCCGCCACGTCGCCGAGACCGGGCTCGAGGTGCGGGGCGAGGCGGCCGCGACGTGGATGGCCGTCGCCCAGGCCTACGCCGGCAAGCCGACGACCCGACCGTCCCCGTCCGCCCGGGCGGCCTCCGCCCCACCCCGCACGGCCGGTGCCGGCGTCGAAGATCCCATCCACCGCGTCAACGTCGGCGACCTGCTCACCCGCTCCGCTCGCCGCCGCCCCGCGGCCGTGGCCGTCGTCGACGGCGGCCGGCGGATCACCTACCGCGAGCTCGACGAGTGGGTCAACCGCTTGGCGCACGGCCTGCTGGCACGCGGCTACGCCCGAGGAGACCGCCTCGCCCTGGTCGCCGGCAACTGCGCCGAGCTCCTGGCCGTCTACTTCGCCTGCGCCAAGATCGGGACCGTCTGCGTGCCGGTCAACCTCGGGTGGCGACCGCCGGAGGTCGCCTACGTCCTCGGTCACTCTCGGGCTCGGGGGGTGGTAGTCGAAGCCGCCCTCCTCGACGGGCTCGAGGCACCCCTGGCAGAGTCGTCCGGGGTCGGGCACCTGGTGGTGGTCGGCGGCCTCCCGGCGCAAGGCCCGGCTGTGGCTGCCGTCGAGACGCTCGAGGACCTCGCCGGCGGCCAGCCGGCGACAGTCCCCGACGTCGCCGTCGCCGACCGCGACCCGATCACGTTCCTCTATACGAGCGGCACCACGTCGATGCCGAAGGGGGTGGTCCGCAGCCACCTCGCCGTCTACCTGGAGACGCTGTCGATGGCGCTCGAGTGCCGCTTCGAGCCCGACGACCGCTTCGTCGCCATGCTGCCGATGTTCCACACCGCCCAGCTCAACGTGCACTGCACGCCGGCCATCGCGGTCGGTGCCACGATCCACGTGCTGCGGGCCTTCGACGCCGGCACCCTTCTCGACCTGATCGAGCGGGAACGGATCACCCAGATCTTCGGGTTGCCCATGATGTACCGGGCCATGCTGGATGATCCCGGGCTGGCGGGCCGGGACCTGTCGAGCCTGCGGCGGGCTGCCTACGCCATGGCGCCCATGCCCCAACCCGACCTGCGAGCCGCCATCGAGCACTTCGGGTGCGACTTCTACCTGTTGTTCGGGCAGACGGAGATGAGCCCCGCGACGACGATCTTCCGCCCCGAGCACCAGCTGATCCACCCCGGCGCGGTGGGCACGCCGGCAGTCAACGTGGAGGCGGCGATCATGGACGCCGAGGGCCGGCTCCTGCCGGTCGGCGAGACGGGGGAGATCGTCTACCGGGGCCCGCATGCCATGACCGGCTACCTCGACGACCCGGAGGCGACCGCCGCCGCCTTCGCCCACGGCTGGTTCCACTCCGGTGACTCCGGCGCCTTCGACGCCGATGGGATCCTCTGGTTCCGTGACCGCTTCAAGGACGTGATCAAGACCGGCGGGGATAACGTGGCGTCGCTGGAGGTGGATCTCCTGCGCGAGCAGTACCAAGAGCTGTACGAGGGGGAATCGTGACCGACCGGGACCTCGGCGTCGGTGGGCTCGACGTCGTCAGCCTGCGCCACCGCCGCGCGGACCAGCGATGGAACCGGACCGCTGTCGGCGACATGCTCGAACGGATGACCTGGAGCTACCCGGATCGGACGGCCCTGGCCGGCGCCGAAGGCGCCTACGCAGACCCCCGCTACGCGTCGGTCACCTACCGCGAGGCCGACCACGCCGCCAACCGCTTCGCCAACGCCCTGCACGCCCGGGGCCTGCAACCGGGCGAAGTCGTCGCCCTCATCTGC
This sequence comes from Actinomycetes bacterium, assembly GCA_021846485.1. Lineage (GTDB taxonomy): Bacteria > Actinomycetota > Acidimicrobiia > Acidimicrobiales > Palsa-688 > JAKAQB01. The sequence continues at coordinate 6,198 of JAJZWW010000007.1, read as the reverse complement.
GAGAACTCGGTCGAGGCGTTCATCGCCAAGCTCGGCACCGCCAAGTCGGGGCTCGTGGTAGCACCCCTGAACCCGTCCCTCGCCGGCGATGTCGTGACCGACATCCTGCAGCGGATCGAAGCCCGCCTCGTCGTGGTCGACGCCGAGGTGTGGCCCCGAGTCGAGCCGGCCGTCGCCGCCGCCGGGTTGCGCGCCGACGTCACCATCGAGATCGGCGGGCCACCGGTCCCCGGCAGCGTCGGCTTCTCCGCTTTCCTCGCCGACCAGCCTCCGACCGAGCCCGACGTGGAGATCCACGGCGACGACATCTGGGAGCTGCTGTTCACCTCCGGCACGACGGCGATGCCGAAGGCGGTGATGCTCTCGCACACCGGCGGCGTCCTCGGCGGGTACGGCTTCGCCCTGTCTCTCACCCGGGGCCTGCGGATCGAGGACGAGCTGGTGCTCTGCAGTTTCCTGCCGCTCATCTACCACGTCGGCGACAACCCCTTCGGTCTCGGAACCTTCGCAGCGGGCGGGACCCTCGTGCTCGGCCGACACCCGGACCCCACCGGCGTCGCCAAAGCGATCGCCGCCTTCGGGGTCACTGCGCTGTGGGCGGGATCGCCGCAGCTGCTGCGAGGCGCGGCCGAGGCGCTGGCCGCCGACCCGGGACGCTACCCGGCCCACACCCTGAAGGTGATCGTCTTCGGGTGGGCCGCCCTCCAACCGGATGTGCTCGCCATGCTCGAGCGGGTCTGCGCCACCGACCTGCTCGTGTTCGGCATCTTCGGGCAGACCGAGTGCATCCCCTGCCACCGCTTCTGGCCGGCTCGCTACGACGAGGTCTACCGGGCAACCGCGCCGGCGCACAACTACGTCGGGGTGCCGAGCTCGCTGCTCGCCTCACAGGTCATGGCTGCCGACGGCGCCCCTCTGGCCGGCCGCCCCGGCGTCCCCGGCGAGGCCGTATACCGCTCGCCGGTGATCATGGCCGGATACTACAAAGACGAGGAAGCCACCCGCCACAGCCTCCGGTACGGGTGGTTCCATTCCGGCGACAGCTGCGTGTACGACAGCCGAGGCCTGCGGATCATGGTCGACCGTTACAAGGACATCATCAAATCGGGTGGGGAGAACGTCTCCTCGCTCAGGGTCGAGGCGGTGCTCGCCCAACACCCCGCGGTGGCCAGGGCGGCGGTCGTCGGCCTCCCGCACGACCACTGGGGCGAGGCGGTCACCGCCGTCGTGGTGCCGCGGCCCGACGCCACGGTCGACGCCGACGAGCTGATCGCCTTCTGCCGAGAGCGGCTGGCCCGGTTCGAGACGCCCAAAGGGGTGATCGTCGTCGATGCCCTCCCCGAGACCGTCGGCGGCAAAGTCCTCAAGTACCGGCTGCGTGCCGAGCGGGCTGCCTTCTATCGCCCTGCGGGGCTCGACCGGCGACAGCGCTGACGGGCCGGCAGACAACGAGGGAGAGAGGGAGAAGGGAACGCTCCTGGCCTTCCTCGTCTCTCGTCCCTCGTTCCTCCCGCCCCGCGCGGGTCGCTACCGGCCGCCCTCCGCGCCGGCTTCGGCCGGCGGCACACTGCCAGCCAGCCGGCCGGCCGCGACGACCGGCCGGCCGCCGACCCAGACCCGCTGGATGCCGACGGGGGGCAGCCGGGGATCTTCGTAGGTCGCCCGGTCGGCCACCTCCTGCGGGTCGAACAGGACCATGTCCGCGCGCCGGCCCGGGGCGATCACCCCGACGCCCGCCCAGCCGGCCGCCTCGGCTGCGCCGACGGTCGCCGAACGCAGCGCCTCGGGGAGCTCCATCGCGGCCAGTTCGCGCACGTAGCGGCCGAGGACCCGGGGGAAGGTCCCGTACAGTCGGGGGTGGGGGTGGCCGTCGGGGTTGACCAGGGCGTCGCTGCCCACCCCGGCCCACGGCTGGGCGAGGAAGCGGGCGACGTTGTCCTCGACGTTGTTGAACGACACGAGCGACACCGCCAAGCGGGCCTCGACGAGCAAGTCGGCCACGATGTCGAAGGCTGCGAGCCCGACGAGGTCGGTGACCCCGGCGCGGCGGATCACCTCGGCGAACGACCTCCCCGCGAGCTCGGGCCGGGGGCTGTCGGCGACCACCAGGCCCTCCCAGCCTCCGGAGAACGCCCACCAGTTGTCCCAGCTGGTCGTGTCGCCGAGCACCTGGGCGGCGACCCGGGCCCGCACGGACGGCTCGGCGAGGCGTGCCAGGGCTGCGTCCACCCCGCCTTCGAGCACCCACGGCGGGAGCAGGACGGTTGCCGTCGTCGAGCCCGCCGTGTAGGGGTGGACGTCGGCGGTGAGCGGGAAACCGGCCCGGCGGTGACCCTCGAGCAGCTCGATCAGCCGGCCGGCGAGCGGCCAGTTGCGCCGGCCGGCGGCCTTGACGTGGCTGTAGTGCAGGTGGACCCCGGAGCGCCGGGCGACGTCGAGGACCTCCTCGGTCGCCTCGAGCACCCGGTCGCTCTCCGAGCGGACGTGAACCGCGAAGCGCCCGCCCCGCCGGGCCACGACCCGGCACAGGCCGACCAGCTCGTCGGGACCGGCGTAGGCGGCGGGCACGTACACCAGGCCGGTGGACAGGCCGAGTGCCCCTTCGGCCATGGCCCGGTCCACCACCTCGGCCATCCGGTCCGCCTCTTCGGGCGTGGGCGGGCGGGCGGCTCCCCCCATCACCAGCCGGCGGACCGTGGAGTGGCCGACGAGCACCGCGACCCGGGTGGCCGCGACGGCCCGCAGCGCCGCCAGGTACTCCCCGACGCTGCGCCACGTCCAGCGCTCCGGCGCCAGCCGGCCGTCGAGCCCGGCGATGGCCGCCTGCAGCTCGCCCAGGCCGGCGTCGTCCACGGGGGCCGCCGAGAAGCCGTCCTGGCCGAACAGCTGGGCGGTGCATCCCTGGAGGAGCTTGGGCTCGTCGCCGATCGGCGCCGGCCCCCTCCGGTCGAGGGCGTAGAGGTCGGAGTGGGAGTGGAGGTCGACGAACCCGGGGGCGAGGACCAGCCCGCCGGCGTCGGTCACCTCGTCGCCGGGCCCGGCGGTGAGCGTCGGCGCGAGCTCGGCTACCGAGCCGTCCGACCCGATGCGCAGGTCCAGCCGCTCCAGTCGGGCCTCCCCGGGCCGGGCGGCCTGCCCGTCGGGACCGAGGCCGGTGAAGACCATTGTCCCCCGGACGAGCGCCGGCCGGCGAGCCTCGGACCCCCTCACCGGCCCGCCCCCGCCAGCCGCCCGCCCCCCGCTGCTCCCGGTGCCTGCACCGCCGTCCTCCCAGAGGTTGACATAATGTTGAATCGAGGCGAGCATAGGTCCGGGAAGGAGGTCCACCGTGGACGACGCCCTGGTGGGTGCTTGGTCGAGGGGCCCGGACCCGGCGTCGCCGGGAGGCCTGCTGCAGGAGGCCGAGCTGTGCCGCAGGGAGGTCAGCGGGCTGCTCGGGGAGCTGGTCCGCACGCCGTCGCTGTCCACCGGGGAGGCGGAGGTCGCCGAGACGCTCCGCCAGGCGATGGGCTCGCTCGACTTCGACGAGGTCACCGTCGACCCGCTCGGCTGTGTCGTCGGCCGGATCGGCGACGGGCCGGTGAGGATCGTCTACGACAGCCACGTCGACACCGTGGACGTCGGCAGCCGGGCGGAATGGGCCCGGGACCCCTTCGAGCCGACCGTGCTGCCCGACGCCGGCGGTGGGGTCCTGCACGGGCGGGGGGCGAGTGACGACAAGGGCGGGATGGCGGCGATGGTCCACGGCGCCGGCATGTACCGCCGGCTCGGCCCCGACCCCCGGGTGACGCTCTACGTGGTCGGGTCGGTGCAGGAGGAGGCCTGCGACGGCCTGGCCCTCGAGCACCTGCTGACCCGGGTCCTGCCCCGACCGGACCTCGTGGTGCTCGGGGAGGCGACCCGCTGCCAGGTCTTCCGGGGCAACCGGGGCCGCATCGAGGTCCTCGTCCGCCTGGCGGGGTCGTCGTGCCACGCCTCGGCCCCCGAACGGGGCCGCAACCCGGTGTATGCGATCGCGCCGATCGTGGACGCGGTTCGCCGGCTCGACCGACGGCTCCCCACCACCGAGCTGCTCGGGAGGGGCAGCGTCGCGCTCACCAGGATCGAGTGCGAGACCGGGGGTCTCAACTCGGTGCCCTCGACCGCCTCGATCTACCTGGACCGCCGCCTGACCGAGGGCGAGGACCCCGACGCCGCGCTCGCCGAGCTGCGCGACCTGCCGGAGGTCCGGGCGGCGGGGGCGAACGTGGAGCTGCTCACCTACGAGGCGACCAGCTGGACCGGCACGCAGGTGCGCCAGGAGAAGCGCTTCGCGACCTGGGCGACGCCCGCCGACCACGTTGGGGTCCGGGCCGGGCTCGCCACCGGGGAACAGGCCCTCGGACGGCGCCCGGAGCTCGGCCACTGGGTGTTCTCGACCAACGGCGTGGCGTCGATGGGCAAGCTCGGGATCCCGACGATCGGCTTCGGTCCCGGCGACGAGGTCCACGCCCACAGCGCGCACGACCAGTGCCCGATCGACGACCTGGTGGAGGCGGTGGCGTGGTACGCGGGGTTCCCCGGCCGCTTCGCCGACACCCTGGCGGGCGATGCTGCGGCAGGGAGAGATGCTGCGGCAGGGAGAGGGGAAGAGGGGAAAGGGGGGCCGGGATGAGCGTCGCCTTCTGCGTCGACGGCCGGCCGGTGGAGGTCGCGGCCGACCACCCCCACCTGCTGTCGGCCCTGCGCGAGGAGCTCGGGGTGATCTCCCCCAAGGACGGCTGCAGCCCCCAGGGGCAGTGTGGTTGCTGCACGGTGCTCCTCGACGGCAAGGCCCAGGTCAGCTGCCAGGTCCCGCTGGAGAAGGCCGCCGGCCGGCAGGTCGTCACCCTGGACGGGATCGGGCCGGCGGCCAGGGAGCGCCTCGCCCGGGCCTTCGCCGCCCACGGCGCCCTGCAGTGCGGGTTCTGCACGCCGGGGATCTTGGTTCGGGTCCACGCCCTGCTCGAGCGCAAGGGCTCGCTGCTCACCCGCGACGACGCCGCCCGCCACCTCGGCGCCCACCTGTGCCGCTGCACCGGGTACGTGAAGATCCTCGACGCGGTGGAGGCCCTGGCGCGCGGCGAGGACCCTGCACCGGCGCCCCTCGGCGGGATCGGCAGCCGCGGTACCAAGGTGGGCGCCACCTGCCTGGCCATCGGGCAGCGCCGCTTCATCGACGACCTGGCCCTCCCGGGGATGCTGCACGGGGCGCTCCGCCTGGCAGACCACCCGCGCGCCGAGGTCCTCGCGATCGACACCGCGGCGGCCGCGGCCGAGCCGGGGGTGGTCGCGGTGCTGGCCGCCGCCGACGTCCCCGGCGCCCTGCGGGTCGGGATCCTCGACCAGGACTGGCCGGTGTTCGTGCCCGCCGGCGGCCGGACCTCCTTCGCCGGCGATGTCCTCGCCATGGTCGTCGCCGAGGACCGCCGCAGCGCCCGGCGGGCCGCCGAGGCGGTCGAGGTGGCCTACCGGCCGCTGCGGCCGCTCACCGACCCGGTGGCCGCCGCGGCCGACACCGAGGACGCCGTGTGGGGCTTGGAGGGCAACGTGTTGTCCCGCACCGCCTACCGGCGCGGCGACGTCGACTCGGCCCTGGCCGGTGCCGCCCACGTGGTCCACGAGGTCTTCCAGACCCAGCGCGTCGAGCACGCCTTCTTGGAGCCGGAGTCGACCCTGGCGGTCCCCGACCCCGACGGTCGCCTCCACGTCTACTCGGGGGGGCAGGGGATCTGGGACGACCGAGACCAGATCGCCTCGGTCCTCGGGGTCGGCGCCGACCGGGTCCACGTCGAGCTGGTCGGGAACGGCGGGGCGTTCGGCGGCAAGGAGGACATGGCCAACCAGGCCCAGACCGCCCTGGCCGCCTTCCTGCTCGGTCGACCGGTCAAGTGCACCCTCTCCCGGGAGGAGTCCATCCGGATCCACCCCAAGCGCCACCCCATCCGCATCGAGGCGTGGGCCGGCTGCGACGCCGGCGGCCACCTGGTGGCGCTCCGCTCGCGCATGGTCGGCGACACCGGGCCGTACGCGTCGGTCGGGGCGAAGGTGCTCGAGCGGGCCGCCGGCCACGCCACCGGCGCCTACGAGATCCCCCACGTCGACGTGGAGGCGCTGGCGGTGCGGACCAACAACCCGGTCTGCGGCGCCTTCCGGGGCTTAGGCGCCAACCAGGCGCAG
>JAJZWW010000355.1 GCA_021846485.1 Actinomycetes bacterium | reverse complement strand
TCACGATCCCGGTCACCGAGGCTCGGGGTCAGCTGGCCGAGCTGGTCAACCGTGTTGCCTACAGCGGCGACCACGTCACCCTCACGCGCCACGGCCGGCCGATGGCCGTCTTGGTCTCGGTCTCCGACGCGCAGCGGCTGCAAGAGACGCCGGACGAGACCGGACCACTGGAAGTGCGATCGTTGCCGGCCCGGCCAACCCACACCCCCGAGGAGGTCGAGCACCGCTACGACATCGCGGCCCGGACGACTGCTCCCGCCCCTCACGCCGGTCCTCGGCGCGGGCCGGGGACCTGTTGAGCCCGGCCGCCGCTCCCGACGAGCAGCCCGGCCGGGAACAGCCGAGAGCTCGGAACTTCGCTCCGCTGCACTACCGCGACTTCGCCTTGCTGTGGTCGGGGCGGACGGTTTCGATGCTCGGCGACGGGGTGTTCACGGTCACCCTCGCGATCGAGGCGCTACGGGTCGATCACAACGCTTCGGGCCTGGCCTACGTGCTGGCTGCTCGCATCGTGCCGACCGTCATGTTCGTCCTGTTCAGCGGGGCGGTGGTCGACCGGGTGCCGAGACGGCTCGTCATGCTCGCCTCCGACGCGGTGAGGGCTGCGGCCGTCGCAGCGATCGCAGCGCTGGTGGCGTCGGGCGCTAGCAGCCTTGGCGCGCTCGTGGTCATGGCAGTGGTCTTCGGGGTGGCCGACGCCTTCTACCTCCCGGCATCGACGGCAATCACCCCCGAGCTGGTCCCCGGCGAGCTACTCACCAGAGCGAGCGCCCTCAATGCCACGAGCACCCACCTGGCCCTGATCCTCGTCGGCCCGGCTCTCGGCGGGGTCGCCGTCGCAGCGCTCGGCACCGCCTGGGGTTTCGGGATCGACGCCGTCTCCTTCGCCCTGAGCGCCGCCTGCCTCATCGCCATGTCGGCAAGGCCAAGACCGACCCCGACCAAGCGCTCGGCACGAAGCGACATCATCGCCGGGCTCCGCTACGTAGGCTCGCAGCGCTGGCTCTGGGTCACCATCACCGGCGCCGGGCTCGCCAACTTCGTGGCCATGTCCCCGTTGGCGGCGATGGTCCCCTTGCTCGTCGAGCGCAGCCTGCACCACGGCAGCCTCGCCCTCGGGCTGGTGCTCGCCACCGGCGGCGCTGGCGGGCTCACTGCATCCCTGGTCCTCGGCCGCCTCGGGGCACCCCGCTGGCGTATCACCTTCTTGTGGCTCGGGTGGGGGCTCGCTGGTCTGTGCGTGCTCGGTCTCGGCCTGTCCCCCGACGTGTGGGCCGCTGGTGCCATGGCGTTTGTGGCCTACGGACTGGCTGCCTGCGGGAGCATCGTGTTCAACCCGCTCGTCCAGCAACAGGTCCCCTCCGACATGCTCGGGCGCGTCGCATCGGTCAACTACCTCGTCTCGCTCGCCTTGAGCCCCCTCGGCCTCGTGGTAGCCGGCGTCGTCGCAGGCGCATTCGGCGTCAGAACCACCCTCATGATCGGCGGCGCCATCAGCGCCCTCACGATCTTCATACCGCTGGTGCCCGGCGTCCGCGACCCCGACCGCCAGTAGACCCCGACCGTCTCATGAACGGTCCTCGACACGCTCGGCAGCACAGAACGAGGCGCCCGAACACCGGCGCCTGTACGCTGATCGCCACAACCGAACGACGGTTATCGCGCCCCCCGACGTCGACGCCCGGTCGTTCCACAAGCCGAACTGCTACCGGGCGGCGCGACTGGTCACCGCCACGTGGGCTTGGGGCGGCGCACGCCTGGTCGAACACGGCTCGCACGCCGGTCCCGGCGGGCATGCACACGATCGGGTAGGCGCTGAGGCTCTACAACGTGGTGTGGCGTCGGACCGCCAGGGGGTGATGCGGCGGGGTGGCGGCGACAAGGCATTCGCTGGCGATCGGGGACTGAAGGTCGTCTGGCGGTCCGCCGGCCACTCCGATGAGCGCCAGGTCGGCCGTGCCCGACCGGACCGGGTCGATGAGCCGTTCGGAGCGGTCTTCGACCACGGTGATGGCGACACCAGGGTGGGCGAGGTGATACGCGGCGAGGATGTCGAACAGGGGCGCATGGGTGCCGGGCGTTAGGCCGGCATGAGACACGTCCTGCACCCCTGAGTCTCAGGCCGGTCCGAGGCGCGTCCACCTCCCCAGACCATGGCAGCGAGTACAGGCCGGTTCGGCGTTCCTCGCCTCGACTGGCTGTTTCAGCGCCGATGGAGGCAGAGCTCCCCGATCTGCGTCTCAGGCATCCAAGGGGAGGGTGTAACCTTGTGGTGCCGGCTACGGAGGGTGCCGCCGGGTTCGTGGGAAGGACCGAGTCCACCTCCATTCATCGAGTCAAGGTCATGCTCTGTGGCAGATGATCCTCATGTCGGGCCCGAACACGAACCCGGGCTGCCGAGGAGACGTCATGCCCGAGATGCCCGAAAGACCTGATCTCGACCAGCTTCGCCGTCAGGCGCGAGAGCTGCTGCGTGCTGCAGCCGCAGGTGATCCCGACGCCATCGGCCGTCTGCGACGTGCCTCGTCTGCGACCGCAACTCTCTCAATCGCCCAGCTCGCAGTGGCTCGCGAGCACGGCTTCCCGAGCTGGTCTGCGCTGAAGGCCGAGGTCGACCGTCGCCGCGCCGCGGCGGCCGCGCGACCAGGCGGAGCGGACCAGCGCCGAAGTGGCGCTCACCCGAGCCCACTCGAACCGCTGTCGAGCTGGTCGTACGCCGGTGGCGCGGCGATCGAGGTCACCACGGGTGTCCTCGCTCCGAACGTGCTCGTCGTCGATGCCGAGCAGGCCGTCCTCCACGCGACCCTGCAGCCGTCGGGTGGACCTGCTGTCACCGAGGGAGGCGCATTCAGTGAGCTGACGCGCCTTGGTCGCCGCCTCGGCCTGCCCTTCGCTCCTCGCCGGCACCTCGGGGTGCCGCCAGTGCTCGAGGAACTGGTGGCCGTCGACAACGATGGCGGAACCTACGCCGTGCGCGTGGGGATGTCCTCCGAGGCGAGCAACGCGCACACGGGGCAACCCGTCGGCGCTGTGCATCTCCGCTGTCGGGTCGAGCCGGTGCCGCCTCGCACGGTCCTCTGGCTGGAGCTGCACAGCCAGGCGGGAGCGACCACCCGGCTGGTCCGGTCGTCCCGCGTGACCGCCGAGGTGGACACGTTGGTGCAAACGGCAATGCCAGATAGCAGGGAGCAAGAGCTGGAGGGGCTGATCCGCTCTCTCGTCGAGGTGTCTCTCATCGCCGGTGACCGCGGCGGCGACCTGGTCGCAAGGCAGTGCACGCAGGCACTCGCTCGTGCCACCGAGATCGAGCGAAGCGGCGCATCCGCCGCCGCAGGCGATCTCGTCGGTCAGCTGAGGGCACTGTGCGAGATGTTCAGCGGAGGGCGTTCGACCGCCGACCTCTCTGGACCATGGCAGCGCGTCTTCGAGGTGGCGGACCGCACCGACGGTCTCCCGCTGCATCTCGACATCACCGCGGTGCTGCCCCGAATTGGCGACGTGGCCGTCCGCCTCGACAGCCTGATCTCCGAACCGGATCTGTGGCGACTCCACCTCCGTACCATGCCAGGGTGGTGGTCTTACAGCGAGGACAGGAGAACCAAGCGGGCCGCCGTTTCCCTACGCGCCGACGACGATCTCGGCGGCACGTACCTGGCCATCTTCGACGGAAGCACCGGCCGCGGCGACCACGAACAGCTCGCCATCAGGTTCCGCCCCCGTCTCGATCCCTCGGCCCAGCACCTGGTGCTCACCTTCCAAGGCGCCGATCACAAAGTCCGTGTGCGCCTCCCCCTCTCGTCAGGGGACCTCTTGTAGCGCCAGATGGAGGACGCCTACCAGGGCCTGGTCGGTCGACGACGTCCCGCCTGCATCCAGCACATCGCGCCGGGCGCTGACGGCGCTTCACCGACGCGGCTCGCGCCCGAACGAGCCTGCATCACGTGACCGTCGGCGTCGCCGTGGCGTCGATGCTTCTCGGCCGCCTCAGGCTTGTGGACGGTGGAGATCGG
>JAJZWW010000006.1 GCA_021846485.1 Actinomycetes bacterium | reverse complement strand
CACCACCGGCTTCACCGGGCAGAGGAGCGGCCCGCCGCCCGCCGGTGGTGGCTTCGCCCGCGGTCGCCCCGGCGGTCCCGGCGGTCCCGGTGGGCCCCCTGGAGGCGGCCTCGGCGGCGGGAGGGGCTTCGGCGGTGGCCGCGGTGGACGCCCAGGAGGCGCCCGCCGGCGTGGCGGACGCCGGCGCCGCCCGGTCGAGGAGCTGGAGGCCCAGGAGCTCACCCACTACACGCCGTCGAGCGCGCCGGTGCCTGCGAGCGAGGTGATCGTCGAGCGGGGCTCCACCGCCCAGGAGCTCGGCCCGAAGCTCAACCGCTCCGGCGCCGACGTCGTGCGGTTCTTGTTCGAGCAGGGCGAGATGGTCACCGCCACGCAGTCGCTGACCGACGACATGATCGAGCTGTTCGCCGCCGAGCTCGGCGCCCAGGTCCGCCTGGTCGACCCGGGCGAGGAACAGGAAGCGGAGCTGCAGGCGAAGTACTTCGCCGACGACGTGGAGGAAGACGAGAGCAACCTCCGGTCGCGGCCGCCGGTCGTGACCGTCATGGGTCACGTCGACCACGGCAAGACCCTGCTGCTCGACCGCATCCGGGAGAGCAACGTCGTCGCCGGAGAGGCGGGCGGCATCACCCAGCACATCGGGGCCTACCAGGTCGAGTACCAGGGCAAGAGGATCACCTTCATCGACACCCCCGGCCACGAGGCGTTCACCGCGATGCGCGCCCGGGGGGCGGAGGTCACCGACATCGTCGTGCTGGTGGTCGCCGCCGACGACGGGGTGATGCCCCAGACCCGGGAGGCCCTCGCCCATGCCCAGGCGTCGGGCAAGCCGATCGTCGTCGCGATCAACAAGATCGACCGGGAGGACGCCGACCCCAACCGGGTGATGCAGCAGCTGTCCGAGCTGGGACTGGTCCCGGAGTCCTGGGGCGGCGACACGATCATGGTCGAGGTGTCCGCCCTGCAGAACCTCGGCGTCGACGACGTCCTGGAGCAGGTGCTGCTCGTCGCCGAGCTGGAGGAGCTCGTCGCCAACCCCGAGGGGCGGGCCCGCGGTGTGGTGCTCGAGGCCAACCTCGACGCCCGCCAGGGACCGGTCGCGACGGTCGTCGTCCAGTCCGGCACCCTCCGAGTCGGCGACCCGGTGGTCGCCGGTGCCGCCTGGGGCCGGGTCAAGGCGCTGATCGACGACCACGGCGACAACGTCAAGGAAGCCCCGCCGTCGATGCCGGTCATGGTCCTCAACTTCGACACCGTGCCCGAGGCCGGTGACGAGCTGCGGGTCGTCGAGAAGGGCCGCACCGCCCGCGACATCGCCGAGCAGCGCGAGCAGCGCACCCGCGTCGCCGGCCTGCGCCGGAGCTCCTCGGCGACCGGCGCCGGCGCCAAGCTCGAGGACATCTTCGAGCAGATCCAGCGGGGTGAGACGGCCACCTTGAACCTCGTGCTCAAGGCCGACACCCAAGGGTCGCTCGAGGCGGTCTCGGAGAGCCTGCGCAAGCTGGAGCGCGACGAGGTCAAGCTGTCGTTCATCCACCGGGCGGCGGGCGGGATCACCGCCAACGACGTCACCCTGGCCGCCGCCTCTAACGCCACGATCATCGGCTTCAACGTCCGGCCGGACCGCGGCGCGCGCGACCTGGCCGAGGCCGAGGACGTCGAGATCCGCACCTACGAGATCATCTACAAGCTCTTGGAGGACATCGAGAGCGCGATGGTCGGAATGCTCTCGCCGGAGTACGAGGAGGTCGTCACCGGCGACGCCGAGGTCCGGGAGGTCTTCCGCATCCCCCGTGTCGGCGCGGTGGCTGGCTGCTACGTGCGCAACGGGGTCATCGCCCGGGGCTCCAAGGTCCGCTTCCTGCGCGACGGGGTCATCATCTGGAAGGGTGCGATCACCTCGCTGCGCCGCTTCAAGGAGGACGTGCGCGAGGTGGCCGCCGGCTTCGAGTGCGGGATCGGGCTGTCCAACAACCAGGACCTGCGAGAGGGCGACGTCATCGAGACCTTCGAGGAGCGGGAGATCCCCCGCACCTAGGGGAGCTCGTGCACGTCGCCGCGCTCAGCGTCACCCTCCACCTCCCCCAGGCCCGCTCGCTCAAGGAGAAGCGGGCGGTGGTCACCCCGATCCTCGAAGGTTGCCGGCGGCGCTTCTCGGTGGCCGCCGCCGAGGTCGACCACCAGGACCTCTGGCAGCGGGCCACCCTCGGGGTGGCGACGGTCTCCTCCTCGGTCACGCGGGTCGAGGAGGTCCTCGACGCCGTCGAGCGCTTCGTGTGGTCCTTTCCCGAGGTGGAGGTCGTCTCCTGCCGGCGGGACTGGCTCGACCCGGAGGAGCGGTGAGCCCCGCCCGCCGGCGCGACAGCGCACGGCGAGCCGGCGCCGGCTCCTCCCGGCGCTACCCGCGCTCGGCTCGGGTCAACGAGGTCCTCCGGGAGGTGCTCGCCGAGGAGATCGAACGCCTTGCTGACACCGATGCCCGCCTCGTGCTGCTCACCGTCACCGCGGTGCAGGCCGACCCCGACCTCCACCAGGCGACCGTGCTGTTCGCCACGCTCGGTGACGAGGCGGCCGAGGGCCTCGGCGAGGCTCGGGTCGCGCTCCAGGCCGCGGTCGGGCGCCAGGTACGGCTGAAGCGGACCCCGCGGCTGCGCTTCGCCGCCGACCCGGCCGTCGCCAGTGGCGAGCGCGTCGAGGAGATCCTCCGGGAGATCCACCGGCGCGAAGGAGGCGGGGAGTGAGCGTCCCGGTCGACGGCCTGCTGGTGGTCGACAAGCCTGCGGGAATGACCAGCCACGACGTCGTCGCCCGCTGCCGGAGGGTCTTCGGCCAGAGGCGCGTCGGGCACGCCGGCACCCTCGACCCCGACGCCACCGGGGTGCTGCTCGTCGGCCTCGGCCGGGCCACCCGCCTCCTGCGCTGGCTCACCGGGCTGCCCAAGCGCTACACCGGCGAGGTCGTGCTCGGCGTGGCGACCTCCACGCTGGACTCCTCGGGGGAGGTGACCGGTCGGTGGGACATGGCCCGGGTGACCCTGGAGGAGGCCCGGGTGGCCGCGGCGTCGCTCACCGGGGAGATCGACCAGGTGCCCCCGATGGTCTCCGCGCTGAAGGTCGGCGGCCGGCGCCTCCACCAGCTGGCCCGCGAGGGGATCGAGGTCGAGCGCGCCCCCCGGCGGGTGACCGTCGAGCGCTTCGAGCTGTCCCTGCCGCCCGGGAGGTCGGCCGACCCCCACGGCGGCGGCCCGGTCCTTGCCCTCGACGTGACCTGCTCGTCGGGCACCTACGTTCGCAGCCTCGCGGCCGACCTCGGCGAGCAGCTCGGCGGCGGAGCCCATCTGCGAGCCCTGCGGCGGACGGCGGTCGGGCCCTTCACCGACGCCGACGCAGTCGGGCTCGACCGCGTCGGGCCCGCGCACCTGCGACCTCCCGCCGCCTGCCTGCCGGGCATGACCACCGTCGTCGCCGACTCCGAGGTGGGGGAGGCGGTGACCCACGGCCGGGTGCTCGACGCCGCCGCCCTGGCGGGGAGCGGCCCAGGACCCTGGGCGGTCCTCGACCGCTCGGGAGAGCTGCTCGCGGTCTACGAGGACCACGGGCCGGGCCGGGCGAAGCCGGCGACGGTGCTCGCCGGCGGTGAGCCCGGTGGAGGCCGGTAGTCTCGCCGGTCGTGGAGGTCATCGAGCTCGTCGACCTGGACCCCACCGTCGCTGCCCCCGCGGTGCTGGCCCGGGGAGCGGCGACGAGCATCGGGGCCTACGACGGGGTCCACCTCGGCCATCGGGCGCTCATTGCCCGCACCCGGGAGGAGGCCGCCCGGCTGGGTTGTGCCTCGGCGGTGGTCACCTTCGACCGCCACCCGGCGACCGTCGTCCGCCCCGAGTCGGCGCCCCGGCTGCTCACCGACCTCGACCAGAAGCTCGAGCTGCTCGCCGACACCGGCGTGGACGTCACCGTCGTAGTGCACTTCGACCGCCGGCGGGCCGCCGAGGAGCCGGAGGACTTCGTCGCCGAGGTCCTCGTGGGGCTGCTGCGCACCCGGGCGGTGGTCGTCGGCCGGGACTTCCACTTCGGGCGGGGACGGCGCGGCGACGTCGGGCTGCTGCGCGACCTCGGCGCCCGGTCGGGCTTCGGGGTGATCGGCTTGGACCTGGTCGCCGACGGCGGCACCGCGGTGTCGTCCACCCGGATCCGCGAGCTGATCTCCGCCGGCCGGGTCGACGAGGCAGCCGCGCTGCTCGGGCGGCACCACGAGGTGCGCGGCGTGGTCGGCCGCGGCGACGGCCGCGGCCGGGAGCTCGGGTTCCCGACCGCCAATCTCGCCGTCCCCGCCGAGCTCGCCCTGCCCGCCGACGGGGTCTACGCCGGCTGGTACCGCGGACCCGACGGGGCCGCCCGGGCGGCGTGCGTGTCGGTCGGCCGGCGGCCCACCTTCTACGCCGACGGCGCACCGCAGCTCGTCGAGGCCTACCTGCTCGACTTCGCCGGCGACCTCTACGCTCAGCACGCCCGGGTCGAGCTCGTGGCCCGCCAGCGGGGCCAGGCCCGCTTCGACGCCGTCGACGCGCTCGTCGCCCAGATGCGCGCCGACGTCGAGGCGACCCGCGGCCTGCTCGCCGTGCCCGCACCCGCCGCGCCGCCGACCTGAGACCTGAGCTGAGCAGCTGTCGCAAAGCCACCTTCTGGAGGCGGCGACCGGCCATCCGCAAGCAGGTCGTCGTGACCACTCTTGGCGCCATGTAGGGGCGGACGGCCGATCACCGCCTTCACGCGGGTCTTGTGAGAGCTACTGAGCCGGGCCCGAGGACCCGACCGGGCCGCCCGCGCGCCGGTGCGGTCCCGCGGCCGGGGTCCGGAATCTCATCGGGTAGCCCCACCCCACGGCGCCCACAGCACGAGGAGCACACCGGGATCGCCGGCCGGTCCCACCCCACCGCCCCCGCCCGCCGCCCCGGACCTACTCCGACCTAGTCCTGACCTAGTCCTCGCCGGTTCCCGGGTCCCCCCGGCGCCCCCGCTTCAGCCCGGAGCGCCGGCGCTTGTCCTCCAATCGCCGGCGGGCCGACGAAGCCGTCGGCCGGGTCGCCCGCCGCGGCCGACGCTCCTCCATCGCTGCCCCGACCCTGGCCTGGAGGCGGGCGAGGGCCAGCTCGCGGTTGCGGGACTGCGAACGTCGCTCCGACGCGGCCACCGCCACCACCGCTCCCAGCCGGGCGGTGAGCCGCTCCCGGAGGTCATCGGGCAGGCTGGGGGAGGAGGCGACGTCCCAGACCACCTCGGCGCGGGTGTTGGAGGTGTTGACGTGCTGGCCGCCGGGACCCCCCGAAGCCGAGAACCTCCAGCTCAGCTCGCTCCCGGGGACCACCACCCCAGGTGCGACCTGCAGCTCGTCGGCTCCTGTCACCCCCGGATGCTACGCTGGTGGGCAGGTCCGTGGGCGTGGCGCGTCCCGACAGCCCCGACGGCGGACCGGCCCCAGGCCCGAGAGGGCCCCGCCCGAGGAAAGAACAGCTGCTGCATGCCTGACAAAGCCGCCACGATCGCGACCTACCGGCTCCACGAGACCGACACCGGCTCCCCGGAGGTGCAGGTCGCCATCCTGAGTGAGCGGATCGCCCACCTGACCGAGCACCTGAAGCTCCACAAGGGCGACCATCACACCCGGAGGGGGCTGATGAAGCTCATCGGCCGCCGCCGGCGCCTCTTGGACTACGTCCAGGACAACGACGTGGAGCGTTACCGCCAGCTGATCGCCAGGCTCGGCCTGAGGCGCTGACGGTGAGGCGGCCCGCTGCGGGCCGCCTCTTTGCGTTCTCCGGCCGGCCGCCGGCGGGGGAGCGACCAACCACCACCGAGCGGCCACGAGTCAGCTGCCAGTCGAGGATCCCCAGGTCCGCCGGGGGCTCGCCGACTGGGAACTGGCCGGGCCGCTCCCGAAGCCCGGCCCGTGGCCGGGCACGAAAGGAGTGTGCCCGTGCCGGGTACCACTGCTGCCCAACCCACCACCGTCTCGGCGCCCGTAGCCGGGACCGACAAGACCCTCTCGTTCGAGACCGGGCTCCTCGCCCACCAGAGCCAGGGGGCGGTAGTCGCCCGGCTCGGCGACACCATGGTCCTCGCCACTGCCAACGCCTCCACCGGCGTGCGGGAGGGGATCGACTTCTTCCCGCTCACCGTCGACGTCGAGGAGCGGATGTACGCCGCGGGGAAGATCCCCGGGTCGTTCTTCCGCCGGGAGGGACGCCCGAGCGACTCGGCGATCCTCACCGCTCGGCTGATCGACCGGCCGCTGCGACCGAGCTTCGCCGACGGCTACCGCAACGAGACCCAGGTGGTCATCACCGTCCTCGGGGCAGACCAGGAGAACCCTCACGACGTGCTGGCGATCAACGCGGCGAGCGCCGCGCTGATGGTCTCGGGGATCCCCTTCGAGGGCCCGATCGGGGCGGTACGCGTCGCCTGGAGCGCCGGGGGCGAGTGGCTCCCGCACCCGAGCTACCAGGAGGGGGACGCCTCGGCGTTCGAGCTGGTCGTCGCCGGCCGGCAGCTGCCCTCGGGCGACGTGGCGATCATGATGGTCGAGGCGGGCGGCACCGAGGCGGCCTGGCCGCTCTACGAGTCGGGCGCCCCGAAGGTGACCGAGGAGGCCATCGCCGACGGCCTGGAAGCCGCCAAGGCGTGGATCCGGGAGTCGATCGAGCTGCAGCGCCGCCTGGTCGCCGAGGCCGGGACCCGCCCGCCGCTCGCCTGGACCCCCCAGCGCGACTACGGCGAGGACGTGGCCGCCCGGGTCGCCGAGGTCGGCAGCACCGCCCTGCGGGCGGTCACCGCGGTGGTCACCAAGGCCGAGCGGGCCGCGGCCACCGACGCGGCCACCAAGGAGATCCTCGCCGCGCTCGGCGACGAGCTCACCGGCCGTGAGGGGGAGGTCAAAGCCGCGGTGCGGGCGCTGGTGAAAAAGCTCGTCCGCCAGCGGATCGCCGAGACCGGCGAGCGCATGGACGGCCGGCGCCCGGCTGACATCCGGCCGCTGTCCGCCCGGGTGCACCTCGTGCCGACCGCCCACGGGTCGGGGCTGTTCCAGCGGGGTGACACCCAGGTGCTCAACGTCACCACCCTCGGTATGCCCCGCATGGACCAGCTCCTCGACACCGTCGGGATCGACGACAAGAAGCGCTACATGCACCACTACAACATGCCGCCGTCGGCCAACGGCGAGGTCGGCCGGGTCGGCAGCCCCAAGCGCAGGGAGATCGGCCACGGCCTGCTCGCCGAGCGGGCGCTGCTGCCGGTCGTCCCGCCGGTGGAGGAGTTCCCCTACGCCCTGCGCCTGGTCTCGGAGGTCCTCGCCTCCAACGGCTCGACCTCGATGGCCTCGGTGTGCGCCTCGAGCCTGTCGCTCATGGATGCCGGCGTGCCGATCAAGGCGCCGGTAGGGGGCATCGCCATGGGCCTGGTGAAGGTCGACGACCGCTACATCACCCTGACCGACATCCTCGGCTCCGAGGACGCCTTCGGGGACATGGACTTCAAGGTCGCCGGCACCGCCGAGTTCGTCACCGCCCTGCAGCTCGACACCAAGATCGACGGGCTGCCCGCGGAGGTCCTCGCGGCCGCCCTGCTGCAGGCCAAGGAGGCCCGGCTGAAGATCCTCGAGGTCATGCACGAGGCGATCCCCGAGCCCCGCCCCGAGGTCGCCGAGACCGCGCCGAAGATCGTCAGCCTGGAGATCCCGATCGACAAGATCGGCGAGGTGATCGGCCCCAAGGGAAAGGTGATCAACGCCTTGCAGCAGGAGACCGGCGCGGACATCAACGTGGACGACGACGGCATGGTCGGCACGGTCACCATCGGCGGCCGGGACGGCACGGCGGTGGCCGAGGCCCGGCGGCGCATCGAGCTGATCCTCGACCCGCCCAAGGCCGAGGTCGGCGCCACCTACCGGGGCAGGGTGGTCAACATCACCAAGTTCGGCGCCTTCGTCAACATCCTCCCCGGCCGCGACGGCCTGGTCCACATCTCCAAGCTCGGCCGGGGCAAGCGGATCGACAAGGTGGAGGACGTGGTCGACCTCGGCGACGAGATCGAGGTCCACGTCGACGACATCGACCCGCAGGGCAAGGTGTCGCTGTCGCTGCTCGGCGAAGACGCCGGCGGGTCCGCCCCGGCCGCACGCGAGGCCACTCCCGCTGCCGGCGAGACCGACCGCGGCGGGGACGGCCGCAGCGACCGGACGGCAGCGGGAGAGGTCGTGTCGTTCGAGGACACCTGGGAGAGCGAGGCGGCCGCCACCTTCGGGGACCTCGGCCCGACCGAGGCGGCCGCGCCCGGCGGCCGCGGCAGTGGTGGTAGCGGCGGCAGTGGCGGGGGCGACCGCGGCCCGCGGCGCAACCCGCGGCGACGCCGCTCGTGACCCACCGTCGGTCGCCGGCGGCGGCGTGACGCTCGCCGAGGAGTCCCTCGACGGCGGGCTCACGGTCGTCACGGAGTCGATGCCGGACGCCCGCTCGGTGACCCTCGGGTTCTGGGTGGGCACCGGCTCGGCCGACGAGACCGGGTCGCTGTGGGGGGCGTCGCACTTCCTCGAGCACCTGCTGTTCAAGGGGACCGACACCCGCAGCGCCCGGTCGATCTCCGAGGCGGTCGACGCCTCCGGCGGCGACCTCAACGCCTTCACCACCAAGGAGTACACGTCGTTCTACGTGCGGCTGCTCGCCGAGCAGCTGGACCTCGGCCTGGACATCCTCTCCGACATCCTCTGGAGCCCGGCGTTCCGGCCGGGGGAGGTCGAGTCGGAGCGCCAGGTGATCCTCGAGGAGATCCTGATGCACAACGACGAGCCGTCCGACCTGGTCCACGAGGTGCTGGCCAGGGTGATGTGGCCCAGCCACCCCCTCGGCCGGGAGGTCCTCGGGGAGGAGGCGACGATCGTCGGGATGACCCGGGACCAGATCGCCGCCTTCCACGCCGAGCACTACCGGCCGGCCAACGTGGTCTTCGCCGCCGCCGGCGCCCTGGACCACGCCGAGGTCGCCGGAGGGATCGCCCGCCGCCTCGGCAGCCCCCCTGTCGGCCGCCACCCGGCCCGCACCCCTCCGGCCGCCGCGCCCGGGGGGACCGCGGTGGTCGAGCGGGACACCGAGCAGGCCCACCTGGCGGTCGGCGTCCCCGGTCTCGCCCGCGGCGACGAGCGCCGCTACGCCCTGTCGATCATCGACCACGTCCTCGGCAGCGGCATGTCGAGCCGGCTGTTCCAGACCGTGCGTGAGGAGCGCGGCCTCGTCTACTCGGTGTACTCCTACCGCGAGTCCTACGAGCACACCGGGGTGCTGGCGGTCTACGCCGGCACCTCCCCCGACAAGGCGCGCGAGGTGCTCGGGCTGGTCCACGAAGAGCTCGACCGGATGGCCGAGGGCGGCATCACCGGGGCAGAGCTCGAGGGAGCCCGCAGCCATCTGCGGGGCTCGCTGGTGCTCGGCCTGGAGGACTCCGGGGCGCGGATGAGCCGCATCGGACACGCCCGGCTGACCCACGGCCGGGTCCCGCCGGTCGAGGAGCTGGAGCGGCGCTTCGCCGCGGTCGGCCTCGACGAGGTCGCCGAGCTGGCCGCCGAGCTGCTCGGCGGACCCCGGTCGGTGGCGGTCGTCGGGCCGTTCCCCGACGCCCGGGTGGCCGAGCGGTGACCGCCGGCGGCGCGCCGGCGCTGCGGGTCGGGGTGGTGGGGGCGGCAGGGCGGATGGGAGCGACGGTGTGCGCCGCGCTCGACGCGGCCGTCGACCTGGAGCTGGTCGCCGCGGTCGACCCCGCCGCCGCCGGATCCGCCCTTCCCCCGGCCGGCGGACGCAGGGGGGAGCTCGTGGTCGCCGCCGAGCCGGAGGCGCTCGCCGGGGCCGGAGCCGAGGTGGTCGTCGATTTCACCGTCGCCGCCGCCGTCCGGGCCAACTTGGCTGCCTACGCCGTCGCTGGGATCCACGCGGTGGTCGGCACCACCGGCCTGGACGGTGACGACCTGGCCGTCGCTGCCCGGCTCTACCCGCCGGGGGGGCCGCTCGGCTGCGTGGTCGCGGCCAACTTCGCCGTCGGGGCAGTGCTCATGATGCGCTTCGCCGAGCTCGCCGCCCCCTGGTTCGACACCGCTGAGATCGTCGAGCTGCACCATGACGGCAAGGCCGACGCACCCTCGGGCACCGCGATCGCCACCGCCCGGCGGATGGCGGGAGCTTCGGGGAAATGGGCGCCGGATCCCACTCGGACCGAGACGATCCCCGGCGCCCGGGGCGCGCCGGGCCCGGCCGGGATCAGGCTGCACTCCGTCCGCCTGCGGGGACTGGTCGCGCACCAAGAGGTGCTCCTCGGCGCCGAAGGCCAGACGCTCAGTCTGCGCCACGACTCCCTGGAGCGCTCGAGCTTCATGCCCGGGGTGCTGCTCGCGGTCCGCCAGGTGCGCTCCCGCCCCGGGCTCACCGTCGGACTCGACGCCCTCCTCGGGGTGTAGCCGTCGGGCCGGGCCGCCGGGCCGCCGGGCCGTCGGGCCGTCGGGCCGTCGGGCCGTCGGGCCGGGGTTTGCCCGCCTCGGTGCGGCCAGCTGCCATGCTGGGGTGATGGACGCCCCCACCCTCACCCGGCGGCGGACCGCGGTGCCCCAGGTCCCCGACGACCCCGCCGGCCGTGACCTGCTCGCCCGCTTCTACCGGGCGCTCGGCGACCCGACGAGGCTGGCGCTGCTCTCCTTCTGCGCCGAGGCGGAACGCACCGGCAGCGACTGCGTCGAGCGCGCCGGGCTGTCCCAGGGCCGGGTGTCGGCCCACCTTGCCTGCCTGGTGTCGTGCGGGCTGGTCAGCGTGCGCCGCTCCGGGCGCTTCGCCTACTACCGGGTGAGCGACCCGCGGGTCGCCGAGCTGGTCGCGCTCGCCTCGGGGCTGGTAGCCGACCATGCCGCCTCGATCGCCGCGTGCACCAAGGTCCGCCCGCCGGCCTAGCCAGCGAGCTCCTCCACGGGAGGGGCAGGTGGCGGTGGCGGTGGCGCGAGCTACGCGCCGTCCGGCTCGAAGGTGTCCACGGCGTCGTCTGTAGCCACGCCTGAGCTGGTGGTCTCCTGGTCTTCCTCTGTGTCGCAGGTCCCCCTTCCGGCACCGAGACCAACGTCGGTCTCGGTGCCGGATGTGTCGGTTTCGTGGTCCGACGGCGCTCAATCTCAATCGGTCAGGCTCTCCGCCTTGGTAGACGGCTCGAAAGGGCCGGTGGGCACTGGGCGTGTTCATTTCCAGATCATGAAAGGGTTCAGCTCGGTCAACTTCGGCACCGAGGTCTCGGCCGAAGTCGGTCGTGACGGATCGGCGCGTGCCACCTATTCCCTCCCGGCGGGCGCCACCCCCGGCTACTACCAGGTCGACGCCTTCTACGGCGGCATCCCGAGCACGTCGATCGCTGCGGGCTTGGCGCAGAGCTCTGAGCTTGGCCTGCTCACTGTTGCCCCCGGCCAGGTCACCTTGCAGGTCTCTGGCTCCCAGTCCGTTGGATCGGCGCAGCCGAGCTTCAGTGCCGAAGCCGGTAGTCTGCCCCCAGGAGTCGTTCTGCTCGACCAGCGGCTCTCGTGCTCCCGCGTCGGTGCTGGCCCGTCGTCGAGCGCAATCGGGCCGGGACTCGCCGCAGGTGCCTACACGATCGACGGGCGAAGCTGTTCGGGGGCGGTGCTGGTAGGACCGGAGTCGTTCGCCTACCGTCTTGGGTACGCAGACGGGATTTTCAAGGTCCACGCTCAGCACTAGCGGTGGCTCGCTGCGGGGAGGGGCGGGCGACGACCAGCAACCCGGCGCTCCCCGCCCGCACCGCTTCGCGGCGTCGGCGCATGTGTCCTCTCGTGATGCCCGGTGAGTGCCGGGCAGGGAGGACGAGGACAGATGCCGTTCATACCCGCCACGGACACCTCCACGACGGACAGCTTCGGCACCGGCAGCGAGGACGAGACGGGGTTGGTTGACGAGGCGACGAGGCAGGGTCCTTCGACCCCAAGGGATCTCCCCCGGCCCCGGACCGGGCGCCATGGGCCGGGAGAGGCGCCGGCGCGGCTCGATTCCGCCTGCTCGCTTGGGCTCGATGCCGCCCCCCCCCATGGATACCCCGAGTGCCACCCCGGTCATCACCGCCCCCGCCAGGGGCGCCTTGTCCCGCTGTGTCGCCGAGCGCCCGCGGGAATCAGCCCGCTCGACCGCCGCCGGCGGCGGTCCTCTCGGACGCCTCGAGGTTTCCCCGCTGCGCCTGGTCGACCGGTCGACCCGCTGGTCGTTCGGGCGGAGTCGCGCCGCGGCCGGGCAGTAGCGGTCACTGACGACGGGGCGCCGCTCGACACGGCTCGCCTGTCCCGGTTGTTGGTGTCCGGAGACGAGCGGCGTCCGTTGCTGTTCGCCGACCGCGCCGCGCTGCGCGGCGCTGCGCGGCGCGCGCAGGACAGCCGAGCTCAGCTCCCGGCACTTCGCCACCGCGCTCTCGATCCTCGCCTGTTGCACGCCTCGCTGCGCAACAGCCGGGGTGCTCGCCGAGGCGCTGGTCGAGACCTGGTGGACCCCGGAAGGGGCCGACCCGGCCGAGGTGGCCACCTGGCACCGGGCGTTTCGCACCGGCGGTGACCTGTCGGTCCTGGTGGAGCGAGCTGCCGGCCTGGTCTGTCGGCGGCGCTGGATCGGAGCCGATCTTCGAGTCGCCCAACGGGATCCCGGAGGCCCGCCTGGCCTTCGTTCAGCCGGTCACCGCGTCCCGGTTCCTCGCCGGCGGTCGCAGCGCCACCCACGAGGCGTGGCGAGTTGTCTCCAGGGCGCACGAGTCGTGGAAGAACCGCTGCCTGGTCGATCCGTTGCTGCGCCCCTACCAGGTGCTGGCCGGCGAGGTGGTGGAGATGGTCCCCGAGGTGCTGAGCGTCAGTGACTCCGATGGGGCCCTGCATGGCCCGCCACGAGCGCACAGCGGACGCCGGCCCGTGGCATCCGGACCCCGCACCGTCGCCGCAGGCCCCCTGGCACCGTCGCCTCGGCGACGGTGCGGGCCTCAGGTACTACGGAACGGGCCCGCTTCACCATGGCCGCCGCCACGTCGACAGCCTCGCGGGCTTCGCTTTCCTGGAACAGACGTTCCTGGTACTGAGCCGGATTCTTGAAGGTCAGCAGCGTGCCGAGGGAAACAGCCATGTCAGGTTCCCCAGACTCCTGTAGCAACGTCAGGGCATCGGAATGGCTCCACGACGCCGAGCGCAAGCCGACCCTGGCCAAAGTCACCGCATCCGAGGCGTTCACGCCTGCGATGGCGGCAGCGCTCACGGCAGCGTCGAAGCGTCCGGCGTCCAGGGCCGCATGGGCGTCACTCGAGAACTCGTCGGCCTTCCGGACGTGGACGGCAGCCTCCGCAGCGCCCCCCTGCACCTGCTTAGGGCTCACGCCCGGGCCAGCTCGTCGTAGATTTCACCCAGGGCCGGCCCATGCAGCGGGATACCTTCCTCGCACACGGATTCGGCCAGGCGGGGGCTGGAGACGGCGAAGTCGCTGAGCTCCTCCAGACCGAGCTCAGCGAGGTCGAGAGAGCGGCCGGCCCCCCTCTCGACCGCCAGGATGAGGTCCACCCGGAGCGCCGCCCAAATCGGATCCGACCTACCAACCCCGATCGCGCGAACGACCAGCAGGTCGATGTCGCTGCTGGGCCCAGCGTCACCCCTCGCCACGGAGCCGTACAGACTGACATGAAAAGGCCGGAGAGGAGTGGGGATCTCGTCGATCCATCTCGCCACCAACGACGCGGCGACTTCCCGTTGGTCGGTTCTACCAAGGCGCTCCGCTACCTCCAACGGGTCGAAGCGGCGGTGGCCGCCGGGAGTCCGGTTGAAGGGGATGCGTCCTTCCTGTGCGTACTTCTGCAAGGTGGACGGAGCCAGGCCCACGAGCCGGGCGGTTGTGGCCGTGGGAGCATCTCGAGGCATGGCCCTCAGAATACCGGATTTCCCGTCTTTGCGCGGCGACAGCTCGCCTCGCACCGCCCCGCCACCCCGCCCCGCCACCCCCATCGCTGCCACGCCGCTCGCCAAGCCTTCCAAGCTCGGGCTCCCCGCCGGGGGACGCCCAGGGCTCTCCGACCAACCCGGCCCGACCCCCGCCCCCCTGGTCCCCGGCTCGGTCACCGCGAAGGCCCTGCTGCGCGCCTGGGGTGGGCGCAGCGGGGAGATCACCTTGGTCGACTCTCCGCCGGGGGCCGGCAAGATCGAAGGCCGACGCGGACGTACTGATCGTCGACGAGGCGTACCAGTCGACTTTCGACGACGTCATTGCCGCCGCGGAAGGCGCCCGGCCGGCTGGCGCTGATCGGCGACCCCGGCCAGATCGGACCGGTCATCACCTTCGCCTCTGGCGACTGGGATCGCCTGGCACACCGCCCCCACTGTCGGGCCCCCGAAGGCCTTCCCGGCGCCGGGTGAGCCCCAGGCGCCGCAGCTCGCTGTCCAGGCCGGCCAAGGCGTCGGCGTCGGGGGCGACCAACGGGTGGGCCGGGCGCGCAGAACAGACGCCCAGCACGAAGAGCGCAGCTTTCCACGCCTGCGGGAACCCGAGCGCGCCGCAGGCGTCGACGACCGCGGCGACCTGGAGCTGCAGCCGGGCGCTCTGCTCCTCGTCACCGGCCCGGGCGGCGGCGTACAGGCGGGTGACCAGGCCCGGCACGACGTTCACCGACGCCCCGATCAGGCCCGCGGCGCCCGCCGCCAGGGCCGCCAGCATGGCGGAGTCGGTGCCGGTCATGACCGCCAGGTCGTAGCCGGCGCACGCCTCGACCACCGCCGCGAGATGCGCCGGGTCGCCGCCGGAGTCCTTGATCCCGACGATCCCCGGGTGGGGTGCCAGCTCGGCCATCGCCTCGGGGGAGAGCGCCACCTTGGTCAGGCGCGGGATGTGGTAGGCGACGATCGGCAGGGCCGAGGAGCCGGCGATCGCGCCGAAGTAGCTCACCACCTCGGCCGTACCGACCGGGTAGTACCACGGCGGGGGCAGGAGCACCGCGGACGCCCCGGCCTTGGCGAGGGCGTCGATCTCGGTGAGCGCCTCGGGCGCGTTGCGGGCGGGCACCCCGGCGACCACCCACGGCCCGTCACCCAGCCGGTCGCGCACCGCCCGGGTCAGCTCGACGCGCGTCGCGAGGCCCAGCAGAGGCCCCTCCCCCGTGGAGCCGGCGGGAGCGATGCCCGTCACCGGGGCGGCCAGCACGTGGTCGAGCAGCCGGTCGAGCCCGGCGCGGTCGAGGCGCCCCCCGGTGTCGAGGGGGGTCACCAGGGCGGGCAGGACACCGGACAGGGAAGCCACACCGGGACCCTACGCCGGCAGCGGGGGCCGGGTCGCCGGCCGGCGAGCGCCGGGAGTGTCGCCTCTCGCGCCGCTCGCCGTGCTAATCAGTGGGGGCTCATGGCGCTCCCTCCTCCCGCAGACCGCTCCCGACCGGCCCGGCGCCGGGCGCGCCGGCGTCACGGGCTGTCGCGGCCGTCCCGGCGGAGGGTCTTCGCCATGCTCGTCCTCGCGGCGCTGGCGTGCGGAGCGATCGCCGGCAAGCTCACCCTGGTCCAGCTGGTCAAGGGCCCGGCCTACAAGCGGATGGCCTTCGGCCAGGAGGTGCGCACGGTCGTCAACCCGGCGGTGCGCGGCTCGATCCTCGCGGCCAATGGCGACGAGCTGGCCTTCAGCGAGATGCGCCCCACGGTCTTCGCCGACCCGGGGGAGATCACCAGCGCCGCCAAGGAGGCCGGGGCGCTGGCGCCGGTGCTGCACCGCTCGGTAGGTGCGCTCGCGCGCCAGCTCACCGAGCACACCACCTACGTGGTCCTGGCGCCGGCCACCACCACCGCGATCGCCGCGGCGGTCGAGCACCTCGGCCTGCCCGGCGTGGGCGTCGAGCAGCTCCCGGTCCGTTACCACCCCGACGGGCAGCTCTCCGCCCCTCTGCTCGGCGCCATCGACGCCGCCGGCAAGGGCGTCTCCGGCCTGGAGGCCCAGTACAACAAGGTCCTCACCGGCACCCCGGGCCAGACGGTCGAGGCGGTCGACCCCCTCGGCCAGCCGGTGCCCGGCGGGGTCGTCCGGCGGGCCCCGCCGCGCCTGGGAAGCTCGCTGCTCACCACCTTGGACCCCGGTCTCGACTACCAGGTGCAGCAGGTGCTCGCCGCCGACCTGGCCCGCACCAAGGCCCACTCGGCGGTCGCGGTGGTCGAAGACGTGCACACCGGGGCGATCCTCGCCCTGGGCGACGTGGTCGCCGGCCCCCACCACCAGGCCGTGCAGCCGGCCGAGCCGACCGCGCTCACCCACGTCTACCAGCCAGGCTCGGTGGCCAAGATCGTCACCGTTGCCGGCGCCCTCACCCGCCACGTCATCTCCCCCCGGACCGTGCTCAACATCCCGCCGGCACTCCTGGTCGCGGGCACCTATATCCGCGACGCCGAGGTCCACCCCGACGAGAAGCTGAGCATCACCGGGGTCCTCGCGCAGTCCTCCAACATCGGGGCGTCGGAGATCGCCCAGCGCCTCGGCGCCAAGGAGCTGCTCCACTACGAGAAGGCGTTCGGCTTCGGCCGGCCGGCGGTGCCCGGCTTCCCCGGCGAGTCCGGCGGGATCCTCCCGGGGCTCGCGCAGTGGTCGGGTACCACCCTGGCGACGATGTCGTTCGGCGAGGCCCAGGCGGTCACCCCGGTCCAGGTGGCGGCCGCCTACGCGACGATCGCCGACGGCGGCGTCTACCACACCCCCCACGTGGTGCAGGCGGTCATCGGACCCAACAACCACGCCCACCCGGTCGCGCTGCCCGCACCCCGCCGGGTCGTGCCGGCGTGGGTGGCCTCGGCGATGGCCCCGATGTTCGAGCAGGTCGTCTCCAGTGGGACGGGCGTCGCCGCCCAGGTGCACGGCTACGCGGTCGCCGGCAAGACCGGCACCTCCAACGTGGTCCTCCCCAACGGCCAGTACTCCCAGACGGTGACCGACGCCACCTTCACCGGTTTCTACCCGGCCCAGGCGCCCCAGCTGGCCGAGGTGGTCGTCGTCGACGGCAGCCGCCTCTACGGCGCGCAGGCGGCGGCCCCGGCGTTCTCCACGATCGCCCACGACGCGCTGATCGACCTGCGGATCCCCTCCGCGGGGCCCCAGCCCCCCCCCGAGAACACCTCGGTGCCCACCATCGGCGGCAAGGTCGAGACCTCGCTGCTCGGGCTCTGAAGCTGAGCCCACCTCACCGGTGGGACCAGGCCCGGCGGTCTCGTTGCTCTGGAGGGCGACCCGAACGTTGAGGCCAGGGGTGTCGCCGAAGACCCGGGTAGCGTCGTCGATCCGGTTGCCCGGGAACGGGAACACCTTCACCGCGTCGTTCAACCAGTCCGGAGCGAGACCGAGATCGACCCCCTCCGCGATCTCGGCGGCGATCTCGAAGACACCGTGATCGGAGAGAGCTGGTGGGGTCTCGACGATCGCCGTCGGGCACATCGCCGCCACTGTTGTGAAGAACCACCACGTGTCCAATGTCCAGGAAACGAGCAGGCTGGAAAACCCGCTGTGGCGCCTGGACGTCGTGGTGGAGGCAGAAGTCCTCGACCGCACCGGCGATGAGCGCGTCCCAGCGCCGGTCGCCCGTGGACGGCGGCGGGTCGACGACGAGCTCCACGGGACGCACCGATCTGGCCAGATCGGCGAGGAACTGGCGGACCAGGCGCAAAGTCGATCCACGGCCCACGGCCCGGTTGCGGGCGGGCTGCCCCGGTGAGAGGCCGCCAACAGTCGATGGTTCGGCATGATTCGATTCGATTCTCGTCTGTTCGGGCGCGGCTGTTACGGGGTCCTCGAATGGTCGTGGCTGTGAAACTGCCCGAGTGGGCCGCGGCGGGACCCCTGGGTCGCCCCGTACGGTCGGCCCGGGCCGTCGACCGGGGTGGTGGCGCCCGAGGTCGTCTCTCCGGCCCCTTCGCCCGGCCGCAGCGGCCGGCGTGGCGGGCGGTGCGGTGGGCGGCCCGGGCGGCCGGTAGGCTCGCCGGCATGGCCACTTGCGGGAGCGGGAAGTGATGTCGGGCGGAGGGCGGTTCGGGTCGGTGCTGGTCGCGATGGCCACGCCATTTGCCCCCGACGGGAGCCTCGACCTCGCCGGCGCGGCCCGGCTGGCTCGCTGGCTGGTCGACCAGGGCAACGACGGGCTGGTCGTCGCCGGCACGACCGGGGAGAGCCCGACGCTCTCCGACGAGGAGAAAGCGCAACTGTGGCGGGCGGTGGCCGCCGCGGTCGACGTGCCCGTGGTGGCGGGGACCTCGACCGCCGACACCGCGCACTCCGTGGAGCTGACCAGGACTGCCGCGCAGGCCGGGGCGAGCGGGATCCTCGCGGTGACCCCCTATTACAACCGCCCGTCCCAGGCGGGGATCGAGGCCCACCTGCGGGCGCTGAAGGAGGCGGCCGGCGCGCTGCCGGTGCTGCTCTACGACATACCTGTGCGCACCGGACGGGCGGTGGCGCCGGCGACGATCCTGCGCCTCGCCGCAGAGGGGGTGATCGTCGGGGTGAAGGACGCCACCGGCAACCCGGCGGGAGCCGCCGCCCTGCTCGCCGAGGCCCCCGCCGGCTTCGAGTTGTACTCCGGCAACGACGGCGACACCCTGCCGTTGCTCGCCGTCGGTGCCGTCGGGACCGTCTCGGTCGAGTCCCACTGGGCCGCCCCCGAGGTCGCCGAGATGCTCGCCGCCTTCCGCAAGGGTGACGTCGCCCACGCCCGGGGGCTCAACGCCCGCCTCGTGGCCTCGCACCGGTTCCAGTCGAGCGACGAGGCGCCCAACCCGCTGCCGACCAAGGCGATGCTGCGGGTCCTCGGCCAGCCGGCCGGGCCGTGCCGGGGGCCCATGGGCCCGGAGCCCCCGGGGCTGGCCGACGCCGCCCGGGCGGTGCTCGCCGGCCTCGGGCGCCCGGCGGCCGTAGGTGGGCAGGGCTTTGCCGGGGCGGCGTCGGTTGGCTGACCCCGTCCGGATCGTCTTCCTCGGCGGGCTGGGGGAGATCGGCCGCAACTGCGCCTGCGTCGAGGTCGGCGGGCGGATCATGATCCTCGACTGCGGGCTCATGTTCCCCGACGACGACATGCCCGGTGTCGACCTCGTCCTGCCCGACTTCACCTACCTGCTCGACAACGCCGAGCGCGTCGAGGGGTGCATCATCACCCACGGCCACGAGGACCACTGCGGGGGCCTGTCCTACCTGCTGCGGGACCTGTCGTTCCCGATCTACGGCTCGGAGCTGTCCCTCGGCCTCGCCCGGAGCCGGATCGAGGAGGCCGGGCTGCTCGGCCGGACCGAGCTGATCCCCGTGCACGACGGGGAGCGGCGCCGGATCGGGCCGTTCGACGTCGAGTTCATCCCGGTCACCCACTCGGTGCCCCACGGCTTCGCCACCGCCTTCCACACCCCCCAGGGGGTGATCTTGCACTCGGGGGACTTCAAGATCGACCTGACCCCGGTCGACGGGCGGGCGACGGACCTGGCGCACCTCGGGGCGATCGCCGACAGCGTCGGGGTGCGGTTGTTGCTGTGCGACTCGACCAATGCCGAGGAGGAGGGGCACACCAAGAGCGAGAGCAGTGTCGGGCGGGTGCTCGCCGACCTGTTCGCCGCGAACCGCGACAAGCGGCTGATCGTGGCGTGCTTCGCCAGCCACATCCACCGCATCCAGCAGATCGCCGACGCGGCCGTCGCCGAGGGCCGGGTGGTGGCCACCCTCGGGCGTTCGATGGGAAAGAACGTCGCCCTCGCCCGCTCGATGGGCCTGCTCGCCATCCCCGACCGCTCGCTGGTCGACATCGACGAGATCTCCAAGTACCCGCCCGAGCGGGTGTGCGTGATCTCCACGGGCTCGCAGGGCGAGCCGATGTCCGCCCTGACGCTGATGGCTGCCAACGACAACCGGCGCCTGAGCGTCGGGGACGGCGACTTGGTGGTGCTGTCCTCGCACGCGATCCCGGGCAACGAGACCTCGGTCGGCAAGGTGATCGACGGGCTGTGCCGCCTCGGCGCGCAGGTCGTGCACTCCGGGCTGGCGGACGTGCACGTGAGCGGGCACGCGATG
Source organism: Actinomycetes bacterium (assembly GCA_021846485.1). Classification (GTDB taxonomy): domain Bacteria; phylum Actinomycetota; class Acidimicrobiia; order Acidimicrobiales; family Palsa-688; genus JAKAQB01. The sequence goes on along the minus strand of JAJZWW010000006.1, from coordinate 2,685 downwards.
CGCGACGAGCTGCGCCTGGTCCACTCGGTGCTGCGGCCGGCGGCGTTCATCCCGGTGCACGGCGAGTTCCGCCACCTCACCCACAACGCCCAGCTGGCCGCGGAGATGGGGGTGGCGGCCTCGCGGATCCTGCTCGCCGAGGACGGCGACGTGGTCGAGCTCTCCGACGACAGCATCGACTTTGTCGGAGAGGTGCCCGCCGGCTACCTCTACGTCGACGGGATCGTCGGCGACGTGGGCCGGGGGGTGCTGCGGGACCGCAAGGTCCTCGCCGAGGAGGGGGTGGTGATGGTCGTGGTGACCGTCGACACCAAGACCGGCGAGATCGTCACCGGCCCGGAGATCATCACCCGCGGCTGGGTGTACGCCCCCGAGGCGGAGGCGCTGCTCGACGACGCCCGCCGGGTGGTCGCCGATGCCCTCCAGGCTCTCGACGGGGCCGCCGCCTCCGAGCCCCGGGCGCTCGAGCGCACCGCCCGCCAGGCCCTCGCCCGCTTCGTCTCGGAGCGGACCCACCGGCGCCCGATGATCGTCCCGGTGGTCATGGAGGCCTGAGAAGCGCCGGGCGCGCTCCGGCGCCACCAGGGCGTACACCTCCCCACGTGGAGATGCGATGATGCATGTCGTGGTGAGCAAATGCATGCTAGTCTCGGGCCGTGCCGAAGACCGTTCAGATCCGCGACCTGGACGACGAGGTCTACGCGGGCCTGGCTCGACACGCCGCCGAGGCCGGGATCAGCGTCCCCGAGCTGCTGCGCGGCGAAGCCGCGCGCCTCGCGGTGCGGCCCAGCGTCGAGGAGTGGCTGAAGCGCACCGGCCGGCGGTCGTCACCGCTCGGACGTGCCGAGATCCTGGCGGCGCTCGAGGAGCAGCGCGGCCCGTGGCCCGATGCTGGTCGTTGACGCGTCGTGTCTCTGTGAGGTGCTGGTAGGCGGCCCCGGAGCCGAAGCCATCCGAGATCGGCTGCGCGCCGATCGTGATCACGCCGCTCCGCACGTCGTCGACGTGGAAGTCCTGGGCGTCATCCGCCGGGAGCACCAGCGTGGCAACCTGGACCGCACCGAGGCAACCCAGGCTGTCGAGGATCTCCACGACTGGCCCGGCGAGCGCTTCGGTCACCGGCCCCTGCTCGCCCGGGCCTGGCAGCTCCGGGAAGCGGTGCGCGGCTGGGATGCCATGTACGTCGTGCTCGCAGAGGCCCTCGGCGCGGTCCTCGTGACCACCGACCGGCGTCTGGCGAGGGCGTCTGGCCCCACCTGCCCGATCGAGGTGATCGGGCAGCCCCAGCCCCAGCTGTAGCCGTGGCCCTAGCCTAGTCGGCTTCCTCTGCTGCGAGGGGGTCCCTGGAGCGGCGGTCCCATCCTCGTGGCGGGCGACAGGGTGCCGCCGTCGCCGCAGGTCGTTACCTCGACCACCGATACCGGCATGGCCTCTTCGCGTGCGCCGGTAACGCTACGCGCGTAGCGACGCGCCAGCAGGGTGGTTCCGCAGCGCCATGCGACCGCCGCGGGCCCCGGCCAGCACCTCCGTCTCACCACGGGCTCAGTGACCGCCAGGGGATCCTCGTCGGCGATCAGCTCGGTCAGGCGCCGGTCGACCACGCTGCCGGCCGCTCTGTCGTACTCGACCCATGCGGAGGTGTCGGCAAGGATCACGCGACGTCGAGCGGGACCGTGTCGGCCGGAGGCTCGTCGATCGCGCCCGCTCCGCGCATCGCCAAGGCCTCCGCTCGGGTCATGGGCTGCGCCGCCAGATGTCGCAGCACCAGGTCGACGGCCTCGGTCTTGGTGTGGACGCCGTAGCGATCCATGATCGCCTGGAGGTAGACGTCCTCGATCTCGATGTTGGTCCGGACCCTGGACCCACACGCTCTACACGGCAGTCCACACCACACGTGCATGAGTTGTGTCCTGGCGAGCGGCGGCTGCGATGGTGGAGCGGATCTCCGCGGCGGGTTGACCGGCCAGCAGGCGGCGTGTGCAGCCGCCGCACACCAGCGCGCTCGGCAGTGCCGTCACCCCGGCGCCACCCCGGTGCGGCCGTTGAACTCCCGGATCCGCTCGTCGAGGGCCGGCATGGCGGCGTGCGCCTGCTCCCAGAACGACGGGGACCTGCGACGGGCGAACTCGCCGACCGGCACGCCCTGCTGCTCCACCCACGTGAAGTAGCCGAGGTTGAAGATCCGTTCGCGCTCGCGGGTGTCGAGCTCGCGGAGGTGGTCGGTGGCGGCACCGAGCAGGTCCTCGCTGCACACCTCGGCGGCGGCCAGCTCGTCGAAGCCGCCGGGGAATTCGCCGGCGAGGACCCGGTCACGCTCGCTGCGGTACATGGCGGCGCCGTCGGTGGCCACGGTGATGACGGCGTCGCCCTCGGTCAGGTTGCGGTGCTTGGCGAGCTTGATGGCCGCCAGGATGTTGCAGATGCTCGACAGGCCCAGCGACGACAAGCTGGCGACCAGGATCGGGCCCACTCCCCGGCGGTCGACCAGGTAGCGGCGGCCGACGTCGGTGTTGAACAGCACGTTGAGCCGGTCGGTGGCGCGGTCGGAGATGGCCGTGACCACGTCGGTCTCCATCACGTTGTGGATCAGCGGGATGTGCTTGTCGCCGATGCCCTGGATGTTGTGCTCGCCGAAGCCGTTGTAGAGCATGGTCGGGCACTCGAGCGCCTCGACGGCGACGATCT
>JAJZWW010000354.1 GCA_021846485.1 Actinomycetes bacterium | reverse complement strand
CTTCCGGCAGCTGTGGATCCAGCGGATCAACGCCGCCGCCCGCCAGCACGGCATGAGCTACAGCCGCTTCGTGGCCGGGCTCCACGCCGCCGGCGTCGGCGTCGACCGCAAGGTCCTCGCCGACCTGGCGGTGCGCGACCCCGCGGCCTTCGCCTCCCTGGTCGAGGTCGCCCGCGCTGCGCTGCCCGGCAGCAGCGCGGCCTCGGCCTGACGGCGGGGAACGCCCGCTGCCCGCCCTCGGGTACCGCCACCACCGGGTCCAGCGCCTGAGGCGTCTCTCCGGGCAGCGCTTGGCGCGCCGGGAGGATCGCTGCTTGGTGGTCGAAGGCGCGAAGGTGCTCGCCGAGGCGCTCTCCGCCGGGGCGGTCGAGTCGGTCTACTTGGACCCCGCAGCTGGAGCGGAGGAGCGCGACCTGGCGCAACGTTGCCTCGACTCCGGGGCCCGGGTCTTCGAGCTCGAGGCCGGGGTGGCGGCCCGGGTGTCGGGCACGGTCACCCCGCAGCCGGTCCTGGCAGTGGCCGCCGATCCGTCCGTGCCGCTCACTGCGCTGGGGGAGGCCGACCTCCGTTTGGTGCTCGTCTGCGCCGACGTGCGCGACCCGGGCAACGCGGGCACCCTGCTACGGAGCGCGGCTGCGGCGGGCGCCGACGCGGTGATCGCCTGCGACGGCTCGGTCGACCTGCTCAACCCCAAGACGGTGCGGGCCTCCGCGGGCGCGGTCTTCCGGGTCCCGGTCGTGAACGGTGGGGACCCTGCCGAGGTGCTCGACTCGCTGGGCTCCTTCGGGCTGACCCGGCTCGGGACCGCCGCCCGTGGCGGGACCGACTACCTGGAGGCGGACTGGGACGAGCCGGTGGCGGTGGTGCTCGGCAACGAGGCGCGGGGGGTGCCCGCCGAGCTCGGGACCCGGCTGGAGGGGACCGTCACCATCCCGATGGCCGCCGGCTCCGAGTCGCTCAACGTGGGCGTCGCCGCCGCGGTCATCTGCTTCGAGGCGCTCCGCCGGCGCCGGGTGGGATCCCCTGGGAGTGCGCGCCGGGGGGGGCGGGAGGGGGGCTCCCGCGGCGCCGGCGGTACGCTGCCGGGCTCGTGAGCGAAGCCGACGCCATCCTCGTCGACCTGCAGGCGGCCGAGGTCGCCGCCACCGGCGCGCTCGGCGCCGCGGCCAGCCTGGAGGATCTGCGGGTCGCCCAGGGCGAGGTGCTCGGCCGGCGCTCCCCCCTGGCCCGGATCAACGCCCGGCTCGGGGCTCTCGACGCCGAGCAGCGCCGCCGGGTGGGGGCCGAGGTCAACGCCGCCCGGCAGCGCCTGGAGGCCCGGGCGGCGTCCCGCCGGGACGAGCTGGAGGCTGCCGGACGTGCCTCGCGCCTCGAGGCCGACCGGCTCGACCTGACCGAGGCTGCCCTGCTCGGGCCGCGAGCGTGGGTGGCCGGCCTGCCCGACCGGGGCCGGCTGCACCTGGTGACCCAGACCCGCGACGAGCTCGAGGACATCTTCGTCGGGATGGGCTTCGGCGTTGCGGAGGGTCCGGAGGCGGAGACCGACTGGTACAACTTCGAGGCGCTCAACATGCCGCCGGCGCACCCGGCGCGCAGCATGTGGGACACGTTGTACCTGGACCTGGGCGAGCCCGAGAGCGTCGTGCTGCGCACGCACACCTCCCCGGTCCAGATCCGCCTGATGGAGTCGCAGCCGCCCCCCCTCTACGCGGTCGCGCCGGGTCGGGTCTACCGCAAGGAGACCCCCGACGCCCGCCACCTGGCGGTGTTCCACCAGCTGGAGGGCCTGGTCGTCGACGAGGGGATTGGTTTCGCCGACCTGGCCGGCACGATCGAGGTGTTCACCGGCGCGTTCTTCGGTCAGGGAGTGCACAGCCGGCTGCGGCCCTCGTACTTCCCCTTCACCGAGCCGTCCGCCGAGCTCGACGTCACCTGCCCGGTGTGCGCCGGTTCGGGCTGCCGGACCTGCTCGCAGGCCGGGTGGATCGAGCTCGGCGGCGCCGGGATGGTCGACCCCAACGTGTTCTCCGCAGTGGGCCTGGACCCCGAGCGCTGGACCGGCTTCGCCTTCGGCTTCGGCATCGACCGGCTGGCGATGATCCGGGTCGGCCTCGGCGACGTGCGGGCCCTCACCGACAACGACCTGCGCTTCCTCCACCAGTTCTGAGACCCCGAGGACCCGATGCTCGCCCCCCTGTCCTGGCTCCGCGACTACGCCCCCTTCGACCTCCCCGCCGAGGAGCTGGCCGCCGCCTTGTCGGACCTCGGGCTCGTCGTCGAAGGCGTCGAGCGGGTCGGCCGCGGCCTGGAGGCGGTGGTCGTGGCGCAGATCCTCGACATCCGCCCGCACCCCGACGCCGACCGGATCCGCCTGGTGGACGTCGACGCGGGCGACGGCCGACCCCTCCAGATCGCCTGCGGCGCGACCAACATGGCCGCCGGCGACCTGGTTCCCCTCGCCCCGGTGGGCGCGGTGCTCCCCGGTGGCGTGGAGATCTCCCGTCGCAAGATGCGGGGTCAGTGGTCCAACGGGATGCTCTGCTCTCCAGAGGAGCTCGGCCAGCCGCCCGCGGCTGGCGTCGACGGCTTGATGATCCTCGGGCCCGGCACCGCCAGGCCGGGTGATCCGCTGGTCGAAGCCCTCGGCGGCGAGGACGTGGTGTTCGACCTCGACGTCGCCCCCAACCGTCCCGATGCCCTCTGCATGGCTGGCGTTGCCCGCGACCTGGCCGCCGCCCTCGGATTGACGTTCGCCTGGCCGGTGGGGACTCCTGCCGGGGACCCGGCCGCAGCCGTCCCACCGATCGACCCGGCGGTCGGCTCCGCCCAGGTGGTGGTCGACGCCGCCGACATCTGCCCCCGTTTCAGCGCCACGGTTATCTCCGGGGTCCGGGTGGGAACCTCCCCGGCGTGGCTCTCCCGGCGGCTCGCCCGGGCGGGCATGCGGCCCCTGAACGTGGTCGTCGACGTCTCCAACTACGTAATGCTCGACGTCGGCCAGCCCAACCACGCCTACGACCGGGACCGCCTCGGCGGCGGCGGCCTGCGGGTCCGCCGGGCGGAGCCCGGCGAGCAGCTCGTCACCCTCGACGGGGTCCGGCGCAGCCTGGAGGAGAGCGACCTGGCGATCTGCGACGCGACCGGTAGCCCGGTCGGTGTCGCCGGCGTGATGGGCGGTGCGGACGCCGAGATCGGGGAGGCAACGACCACCGTCCTGCTGGAGGCGGCGTGGTTCGACCCGGTCACGGTCGCCCGTACCGGCCAGCGGCTCGGGTTGGCCTCGGAGGCCCGCCACCGCTTCGAGCGGGGCGTCGACCCGGAGATCGCCCCTCGGGCGGTCGATCGCTTCGCCCAGCTGCTCGGGGCCGCCTCGGGAGGGGGGATCCGGCGGGGCCCGACCCTCGACGTGCGCTCCGACGCCGACCTTCCCGTCCCGGCGACGGTGACGCTGCGCACCGAGCGGGTCAACCTGCTCCTCGGCACCGCCCTGACCGACGGGGAGGTGGCCGCCTGCCTGCGGCCCCTCGGCTTCGGGCTCGAGCCCGAAGGCGCCGGGTCGGTCACGGTGACGGTCCCCTCGTGGCGGCCGGACACCACCCGCGAGGTCGACGTCGTGGAGGAGGTCGCCCGGCTGCACGGCTACCGCAACATCGCCCGCCGGGTACCGAGAGGTGCCCGGCGCGGCTCGCTCAGTGCTCACCAGCGGGACCGCCGGCGGATTCGCGAGATCCTGGCGGGCGCCGGCCTCGACGAGGCGTGGACCACCGCGTTCGTCTCGGCCGGCGAGCTGCACGCCTGCGGGCTGGGCGCCGGGGCGGTGGCGGTGGCCAACCCGCTCGATCGCGACGAGGCCTACCTGCGCCCCTCGCTGCTCCCCGGGCTGCTACGGGCACTGCGCCACAACGCCGACCGCCAGCTCCCCGACGCCGCCCTGTTCGAGATCGGGACGGTGTTCGCCGCGCCGGCGACCGGCGCCGGCCCGCTGCCCGAGGAGACCGAGCGCGCCGCCGCGG
>JAJZWW010000353.1 GCA_021846485.1 Actinomycetes bacterium | reverse complement strand
GCCACTGCCGCTCCAGCGGGTCGAAGGCCACGGCGATGGCCCCCAGGTCGTAGCTCCCGACGAATATGCCGGCCCCGGCGATCACCGCCTGGGAGCGCCACGCGCCACCCCGCCCGCGAGCAGAGCGAGCCTCGTCCACACCCCCAGGTTAGCTTAGGCCCTCCTTAGACAGTTACAGAGGCTGTCCTCAGGTGGGTGAGCTCGTCCGGCTGCCGAGAGGCCCCCGCAACGCCCGGTAGACCTCGGTGAAGCTCTGGTAACCCTCGTCGTGGACGGGAGCGACGGAGGGGTCGGGGGCCAGTCGCTCTCCCAGCTCGCAGAACCGCCCGGCGCACTCGAAGCCCGGGAGGACACCGGTCCCGACCCCGGCGAGGATCGCGTCGCCGAGCGCCGCCCCGCCGCCCCTCACGAGCATCGCAGTCTCCACGCCGAGGATGTCGGTGACGACCCGGCGCCAAAGGGCGCTCCTGGCTCCACCCTCGTTGAACACCAGCGGCCCCTTCACCGGCAGGCCGCCACCGAGGACCACCTCCAGTGCCCAGCGCAGGGCGTACGCCACCCCCTCGAGCATCGCTCGGACGAGATGCCCCCGGCCGTGGTGCAGCGAGAGACCCACGTAGGCAGCCCGGGCGGTGGCATCCCACAGCGGGGTCCTCTCCCCCATGAAATAGGGGAGCGCGAGCAGCCCCTCGCAGCCCGGCGGGGCCATGGACGCCTCGAGGGTGAGCAGGTCATAGGCGTCCACCCCGAGGTCGTGGGCGGCGCTGCGCTCCATGCCCCCGATCACGTCGCGCAAGTACCGGAGCACCTGACCCCCGGTCATGGTCACCGCCACCGCCGAGTACAGCTTGTGCACGTCAGTGGTGTAGGGGATGTTCACCGCCTGGCGGCCGGGCTCGGTGTCGACGAAGGACCGGTCTGCGTGCACCACCCCGATCACCCCACAGGTACCCAGGTTGATCTGCCAGTCACCGGGCTCCACGGCCCCGCCTCCGATCCACGCGGCGTTGCAGTCCACCTGGCCGCCGACGACACCGATCCCCGGAGGCAACCCGACTTCCCTGGCCACCTCGGGCAGCAGGCCACCGACAACCTCGTCACAGTCCACCAGCTCCGGCAGCCGGGAGCGCTCCAACCCGACGCGCTCCAAGACGGCAGCGTCGAACTCGCAACGGCGCAGGTCGTACGCGACGCCCATGAACGCCGCCGAGGAGCGGTTGAGCGTCGGCCGCCCGGTGAGCTTCATGGTGATGAAGCCGTCGATCGTGAGACCCCAGGCCACCCGTTCCCACGCTTCTGGCCGGTGCTTCTTCAGCCACAACAGGTTGACGATCCCGGGGTGGTCCTCCACCCGGTTGCCGCTGACCCGCAGAAGGGTCTCCTCCCCGACCAACCGCTTGCAGTTCGCGACCTCGGCCACGGCCCGACGGTCCATGAGGTTGATCGCCCGCCCGACCGGGTTGCCCGAGCCGTCGACTGCCACCAGCGAGGGCAGCGCCGACGACACCCCGATCCCAGCCACCTCGCTACATCGCGATCCCAGCACGCGTGCCGCTTCCCCCAAGAGGCGAAAGGTCGCCTCCACGTAGCGGTCCGGGTCGTGCTCGGAGAACCCGGGCGCGTCGTGGAACTGGGGGTACTCCTCGTAGCCCCTGAACAGCACCTCTCCCGCGGCGCTGGCGGCGACCGCCTTCGCTCCTCCGGTACCGAAGTCCAGCCCGATCAAGATCGTGTCGCTCACCGTCGTCCCTCCCATCAACCTGGTCGCTCGGTCTCGAATCCTCCGGTGGCAGGGTCTCTACCAGCAGGTGACGCCACCGTCGACGAGCAGGTCGACACCCGTGCAGTAGCTGGACGCGTCGCTCAGCAGGAAAATCGCCGGGCCGGCCATCTCCTCGGGGCGCGCCATGCGGCCCATCGGGGTCTGGTCCTCGAACTTCTTCACCTGCTCGGCGATGTCCGGACGCAGGTTCATCGGCGTGGCCGTGTACCCCGGGCTGAGCGAGTTGACCCGGATCCCGTGCGAGAGCCACTCCATGGCCAGCGACCGACTCAGGTGGGCGACACCCGCCTTCGCGGCGTTGTAGTGAGCCTGGGTGAGATCGCGGTTGGCGATCGTCCCCGACATCGAGGCGACGTTGACGATCGAGCCTCCCCCCCCGTCGCGCATCGAGCGGGCCTCGACCCGGCACGAGAGGAACACTCCCGTAAGGTCCACCTCGAGCATCTCGTGCCACTCCTCGACTGGCATCTCGAGCGCCGGTGCCCCGCGGGCGATGCCCGCAGAGTTGACCGCCAGGCTGGCGCGGGCGCCGAGCTCGGCCTGCACGGTCGCCACTGCCCGGGCGAGCCCTGCTTCGTCGCGGACATCGGCCACCACCCCGACGGCCTGGTGACCCTCTCGGCGCAGCTCTTCGGCGGCCCCCAAGACAGCTTCGGAGCGGTCGGCCATCCCGAGGAGTCCGCCCATCTCGGCCACCCCACGGGCGATCGCCAAGCCGATGCCGCTCGCCGCGCCGGTCACGAACGCCACCCTCCCGTCCAACCCGAACAGCTCAGCCGCTCGTGGCATCGCCCTGCCTCCTCATCTCGACCTCCCGCTCCGCACCTCGGTACTGCCCCGTCGAACCTACGGCGGCACCTGCAGGATCGCCCTGGGCGTGGCTCCCGGAGCCGGCCACCCCCCACCCCGCGGCGTCCTCGGGTGGGCCTGCAGACCGAGGCCCCGGAGGCCCCACACGTCCCCGCTGGTGAGATCCGAGGATCTCCCGGATCCGGGCTGCTACGTGAGCCCGGCGGACACTGACGTCGTAGGCGACACCGGCCACGATGACCACGCCGATCACCAGCGGCTGCCAGCTGTAGGAGATCGCCATGACGTTCATACCGTCTTGGATCGTTCCGATCAGGAGGGCGCCGAGGAAGGCCCCGAGCGCCGAGCCGACCCCGCCGAAGAGGCTCACTCCACCTACGACCGCACCGGCGATGGAATCGAAGAGGGTGTTGCCGGTACCGCTCGAGGGGTAACCAGCCATGAGCCTGGAGGTGGTGATGCAGCCCCCGAAGCCGGCGAGCACTCCGCTCAGCGCGAACGCCCCGATCGTCACCTTCGCCGCGTCGACGCCGCTCAGCACGGAGCCCTTCTGGTTGCCCCCGAAGGCGTACAGCTCGAAGCCGAACACCGTGCGGCGCAAGATGAGTTCGGCGGCGACCATGATGAGCACGACGATGACGACCGCGATCGGCAGCCCGCCCAGGCTCTGGGTGCCGAGGTAGGCGAAGGCGGGCTTGTTGACCTGGACACTGGTGTCGTTGGAGAGGATCAGCGCCAGGGTCTCGCCCACGCCGAGCATCCCGAAGGTCGTCAGGAACGACGGGATGCGCACGTAGTGGGTGACCAGACCGTTCACGACGCCCGCGGCGCCGGTCGTCACGCACGCGAGGACGACGGCGAGCTGCCAGGGGAGGCCCGCGTTGATGATGACGGCGACAAGCACCCCGCCGAAAGCGGCGAGGGCGCCCGTTGACAGGTCGATGTTGCCGGTGAGGAGCACGAAGCCCTGCCCGATCGCCAGGGTCATCACCACCGTGGCGTCGAGCGACAGTGTGGCGAGGTTGCCACCGGTCAGGAAGTGGGGAGTCAGCAGGGTGAAGACCACCCCGACCAACACGACGAGGAGCACGACCCCGCCCTCGGGACGGCGTGCCCAACGCTGCACCAAGCCTCTCCGTGCGGCCCCGGCAGCGGGCTTCGTCATCATCGACATGGTGAGCTCCCTTCCTCCGATCTCGTCACCAACCGTCACCGTCACCTCTCGGGGTCACGCTGTCGCCGCCCCCTTCCGGCCACCGCCGACTGCGAGCCGGCGCAAGTCGAACCTGCTCGCGCCGCGCCCGAGCTCGAGCGAACCGACGATCCGCCCGCCGGCGAACACTTGGACCTCGTCGCAGACGTCGAGGATCTCCTGCTCGTCGGTGGACGCGACGCACACCAGCGCCCCCTCCGCGGCGAGCTCCCGGA